>DATKTE010000286.1:0-17475 GCA_035531295.1 Alphaproteobacteria bacterium | reverse complement strand
TACAGCGCCAACAGCAGTCGCTACAACCTGGCCCCGGCCACTTCCAATGGTGGATCCTGCCCAGGCTCCTAAGGCGCCCCCACCTACGGTACCGATGGCTTGCTTGGGATTTTCACAACCTGTTGCAAAGCAAGCTACAACAAGAGAAGCAGCGATAACTTTAGTCTTCATTTTCGTTTCCTTTATATAACAATCATTACTCATAAGGATAACTCTTTTACTCCCTCATGATGAAAGAATGATAATCGGAATATCACGCTTGATCAATGGGGAGAATCATGTACCCTAGTTATAAAGGGGGCTTTATAATATGACGCAAAATGCGCTCCATGACGAACGTCTGATCAAACGCGCAACTTACGCAGCCGTGAGTACTGCTTCCGTTTTGATTGGGATGAAGTTGTTTGCATGGTGGGTGACGAATTCCGTGAGTCTCCAAGCCTCCCTGATTGACTCGCTTTTAGATGCCTTTGCTTCCCTTGTTAATATGATTGCGATTTTTCATGCTTTAAAACCTGCCGATAAAGTGCATCGCTTTGGATATGGAAAAGCGGAATCTCTGGCAGCTTTGGGGCAAGCTCTTTTTATAGGAGGATCTTCACTATGGTTGTTCTATGCAGCATACGATCGATTAGTACATCGTCAGCCAGTTGAATCAACGGAAGTCGGTGTTGTGGTTATGGGGATTGCAATTGTGATCACGCTTATTTTGGTGACCTTTCAAAAGTATGTGGTCAAAAAAACAAAATCGAGTGCCATTGCGGCTGACATGATCCACTATCGATCAGATCTTTTGACAAATTCTGCTGTTATTGTTTCTCTTCTGTGCGCAAAATGGTTTCACGTGAAACAAATTGACCCTATTTTTGGGCTATTTATCGGCGGTTATATTTTGTGGAGCGCTTGGAAAATCATGATGCAAGCTTACAGGGTCTTAATGGATCGAGAACTGGATCACGAGGAAAGAGTAAATATACTCGCGATTATTAAATCGCACCCAGAAGTTTTAGACGTGCGAGACTTGAGAACCCGAAGTTCTGGATTGCACCAATTCTTCCAACTGCATCTCCTTATGAAACCAGAACTTTCGCTCCGAGATGCAGATCGAATTGCTGAAGAAGTTGAGGCTGAGGTCATTCAAGCCTATCCTAAAAGTCAGGTTCTCATTCGACTTGTTCCAGAGATTCCAGAGCCACCCAAAGAACAAGATTAATCAATTCATTTGGTGTGAATAGGGTTCCTATTTCTGCCAAGTGGTTTTTTGGTTTAAGTGTGAAGTTTACCCAAAGCCAACTTAAAATTAAGGTTATTTTAATGATTTGGAAAGTATAATAAGATTTAAAACGGGCATTGAAATTATAAATTTATGATAAATAAATGACCAGTAAAATAACGGAATTTTTCTCAAAGGTTGCACCTCATTCTTTCGCCACGTCTGAAGAAAGGAAGGTATATTACTTTCTAATCGACCAAGCATTTTATAAGAGTTTACTTTCAATCTGGACATCTATAGGTGTCGGGTTTCTTGTATATTCAGGATTATTGCTGTTCAAACATGATTGGGGACTTCATCTCTGGATCGTTGTCTTCGTTTCATTTTATTTAATAAGATTGTTGATGTATTATCTTTATTTCAAAAGTAATTTTCTAACTGATCAAATAAAACAAAAAAGATTTTCCCCAATTCAAATACTGTTTTGGGGGGCTTTGTCAGGCTTGGTATGGGTTTTACTTTTCTTCATTATTAGAAACTATCCATATGAAGCTAAGATCTTTAGTATTTTTCCATTAGTGCTTTTCTCTCTTGGTGTTCAATCACGCTACTCTTTGCTACCTATGTGGTATTTAGCTTACATAAGCGTCATTGTTATTCCTTTATGCCTATGGCTCTTCCTCGAAGGAGGTAGCTTTGCTTTCTGGGGCCTGGGTATCCTTTTGTATGCTTTCTATACTATAATAGTCGTTTATTCTTATTTTCTTCACCATTTCGATACTATTATTCTTCGATTACAAAATGAAAAATTATTATTAGAATTAAACTCTACGAGTAAAAAGATAGAACTTCAAAATAATGAACTTATTATGGAAATTAAACGTCGTAAGGAAGTGGAAAAAAAACTGGCAAAGAGCGCGACCCACGATAGCTTAACTGGGCTTCCTAATCGATTTCTGCTTGAAGACAGATTGAAAAAGGCTATTTTGACGGCCAAACGGAAAGGCAATTTCCTCGGTGTTCTTTTTATTGATCTTGATCGCTTTAAACTCATTAATGATATTTATGGTCATGAGATGGGTGATAAACTTTTGCAAGCCGTAGCTAAGCGACTCAGAAAAACATTTAGAGAAGCGGATACGATTGCCCGAATGGGGGGCGATGAGTTTATCGTTCTTCTTCTGAATCTAGAACAAGAAAAAGACATCTATCCAATAGCCGAAAAAGTCGTAAAGACGCTTTCTGCTCCCTATCTTGTGAAAAAGCACGTATTAATTTGCCCTGGGAGCGCTGGAATTTCTCTTTATCCTACTGGCGGGACTACCTTTGAAGAACTGATTAGACACGCAGATAATGCAATGTATGAGGCTAAAAATGAAGGAGGTGCTCGTGTTTCATCATACAATCCAAAAAAAGATAACTCTTAAATTTTATAGTTAATTTGAAGCCCAATAAAATTAACCTGTGTTCGAATGTTTCCTTTAAGGTCCCCCTTACCGGCATTGCCTATATTCGCTTGTTTCAAATTAATGGGTGCCTTTTGGAAGAATTCATGAGAGTAACTTAAGCTAAGGCTTAGATCTTGATTCCATGCATAAGTGGCTCCCATAGCAACGATGGTTTTGCTGTTATCAGGAATCCCTGGAACGCGAAACTTTGTGCGGCTTGCTCTTTGATCATAGGCAACGCCAAATCGGAGAATCCAATTGTCACAATATTTATAATTAGCTCCGCCGCTGAAAAACCAGGAATCTCTCCATTTTTGTTGAATAATTTCTGCTTGAGGATCAAGGGGGGTCGAAAGCACGAGCTGCTTTAGGCTACTCCAATTCGTGCGTATGATATCAAATAAGGCTGTCCATTCCGGCGTTAGATCGTAGCTCGAGCTTAGGGTAAAGGATTGTGGGTATGTTATTGCAGTTTTAACTCTATTCTCTTGTAATGCCGGGTTATTACTAAGGGAGATTGGCACATGCGCAAATGAGATATAGCCTTTCAGCTTCGTATGTATTGTACTTCGATAGGAAAAGCCCAGTTTAAACTTTTCTATGGGTTGGAAAACCAATCCTGCAGTCCACCCGTACCCCCAGCCATGGGCTTTTGCTTTTTGTCGTGTGCCAGATTGTTGTAAGATAGATTGAGCTCGTGGGTTTTGACTTGATGTCTGAGAAGATAAAATGGCGTTTGAATTTTGAAATTGAACGCCTCCCCCCAATGAAAGAACGTCAAGAGGTTTTACGGCGATTGTTGGTGTTACATTTATTGTCTTAAGACCTGATTGAATAATATATCGATTCCCTCCCCAATGTTTACCATAGTCAAAATTTAAGCCAAAAGGGGAAGTAGCTACAACCCCTAAGGCTACGCAATTATTGAGAGGGGTTACGAATGCTGCAGCAGGGACAAGGGCTTTTTTTGCAGAATTACGTGATTTTACTTGATTGAGGTGGCTGGGAATGACGGGGTCAGTTGTTTGTCCCTTAAACTTAGTTCTAGGGAGAAGAACAAGCCCATGTAAAGCAATTTCAGGGCGCGAATGGAGCATGGTTGTTGCAGGATTTGTAAATATGGCTAAAGGATCATCGGTGACAGCGCTTCCTGAATTTGCTTGGCCTTCTAAAATAGCGCTGTTTAGGCGTAGAGCAAGCCCAGCTGCGGATACTTTTTCAGGGTAGACGCAAGAGATCAGAAATAACGTTAGAAACAAATAAGACTTTTTCATGAGGAATGAGACTTCCTTTTCTGATTGTGATCTACCTTATTTTATTTTTTTTTATAATTCAATAAATTTTGAAGAATTGAAAAGATGAGAAAGAATTATGTAGATAAGACGAATTTATTCTATTCATAAGCCAATTCTTCATTTTTTAACTCCTTTTTTACAAAAACACTCTATCCTAAATCTTAAGAGAATCCTTTTGAGGTAATCCATGTGAAATTAAGATTCAAATTGCCTTTTTCTTCGCTTCTCAGTTCTTGGAAAAATGAGACAAAATCAGGTTTCTTTTTATGGGAATTGATCAGTGAAAGAAGAAATGTAGTTGCTGGAATTGTTCTTATTATAGGAATTGCACTCGTTTCGCGTGCCTATGTTGTTGCTTATCAGAATGGATCTGGAGTGGTAGCCAAGGACTTTAACAAAGACGCAAGTACATTCGCCACCTACATAGAGGGAAAATTACTTTATAGCAATGAAGTGATGTCTGCGTTGCAAACCTATTTTAGTGTAATAGGCATCCCTTCTCATGAAGTTTTTAAAAAATTTGCGGATTACTATTTAAAACGAAATACAGGTATTAGAGCCATTGCTTGGGCTCCTCGTGTCGTTGGTTCTCAACGTGAGACTTTTCTCAAAGAAGCACGTAAACGTTTTCCTTCTTTTCAAATTTTAGATCTTCAAGAAGATGGAACATTTCTTCCATCTTCTAAAAATTCTGAATATTACCCTGTTTACTATGCTGAGCCAGAAAAAGAAGAAGCCAATGTGCTCGGGTTTAACCTCTTGTCCAACAAAGAACGCAAAAAAAGTATAGAAGAGGCCAGAGATTCTGGAAAACAAATAGTGACAAAGCCTATGGAAGTTCTGTTAGCAAATGAAAAAAGAAGTAAAGGATTTATCTTGATGGTGCCTATCTATCAATCAAATCAAGCACTTAAAAATCTTGAAGAAAGAAGAAGCAAGATTCTAGGAATTATTATAAGTGTCTATAAAACAAAGGATTTTTTTGAGCCCGCACAAGCGAAAGAAACAAAGAAATTTAATCTCATTTTGTTTGATTCTAATGTCCCAAAAAAAGAAAAAATTATTTATTCAACAGAAAATAAAAGTAATGAATTAGATGGAAAACATAGAATTTTTTATGATAGGTTAATCAATGTTGGGGGTAAAACATGGCTTCTTCGACTCATGCCACGGCAAGGTTATTACGTTCCAATTATAGCACCTTTAGATGTGTTTTTTTTATGTTTTGCCTTTGTATTTGTTCTTCTCACTTCTATATATATTTGGTTAATGTTGAAATATTATGAAGAAAATTCAAAACTTGTTTTGCAATTTATAACCCTTCTTGAATCAACCCCCCACCCCCAATTTGTCCTTGGTAAGGATCAAAAAATCATAATGATGAATCATAGGGCAGAGGACTTACTTGGATACACTAGATCACAATTAATTGGAAAATCATTAGAAGTTATTTTTACAAAAAAAATTAATAAGAAAATAAAAAAATTAATAGATAGGATTCTGCAATATCAAAAAGAAGAAATGAGCTCAATAAAATTTGAGACTGTCATTCTTCAAAAAAATGGAACTAAAATTCCTACATTCGTTCAGATAGATCCTCTTATAAAGACATCTCAGAAATCGTTATTTGTCTGTACATTTACAGACTTAAGCAAAGTGAAGGACTTAGAAAAAAGTTTAAAGCAAACAATTCTTTATGATACTTTAACCAGATTACCGAATAAAATCTATTTTGAAGAGAAGCTAAAAAAAGAAACTGAAAAATTAGATCATAAACACCATTCGATTTTTATCATTAATATAGATAAATTCAAAAGCATTAATGAATCTTTTGGCCTTTCGGCGGGAGATACTATTTTAAAGTCCATTGCTGAAAGAATGAAGTCCTCAATTCACGCACAAGATACAATCGCTCGAATGAGTGGGGACGAATTTGCTCTTCTGACTTCGTTGCCTCAAAACAAACAAGATGCGCAAATATTTGCAAAGCACCTTTTGAGCTTTTTTAAGCGTCCATTCCAATTTGGTAATAAAGAAATAAGATTATCAGTGAGTATTGGGATTGCTTTTTCATCAGATCCACTGAAGGAGTCCAAATTTCTTCTTAATAAAGCAGAGCTTGCCATGTACTCAGTGAAACATAAAGGGGGCAATACTTACGCATTTTATAAATCTGGAATGGAAACAGCTCATCGAAAGGAGTTTGAACTAGAGTTAGCTCTCAATTCTGCTATGGAGAAGAAACAGTTATTTTTGGAATATCAGCCCATATACGCAGTTCCTCAACAAAAAATCGTGGGATTTGAGGCTCTTTTAAGATGGAACTATCCACCATTAGGGCTTGTCCCTCCTTCAGAATTTATTTCACTTATTGAAGATAAACCTCTCATAAAGAAGATTGGAAAATGGGTTTTTGAAACCGCATGTCGTGATTATAAGAAATGGGATTCTCAATTCAAGGGATACCTTTCCATTAATCTTGCGGCAAAGCAGCTCGAAGATAACGATTATCTGAAAGGGTTATTAGACTTTTGTAAAAAAGAAAAAATTCCGTCCAACAAAATTGTGTTAGAAATCACAGAATCAACTTTTATTGAGCCTACGCGAAAAAGTAAAAGTTTAATGAAAATCATTTCCCTAAAAGGGTTTCCTCTTGCTGTGGATGATTTCGGAACAAAATATGCCTCTTTAGGTCGCCTGGTTAGCTTCACACCAAACTATTTGAAAATAGATAAATCATTTGTTGATGGTATCGGAATAAAGAAAATGGAAGAAGAAATCATCATATCCATATTAAGCTTAGCAAAGAAATTAAATCTTAAAACAATTGCAGAAGGTGTTGAAACGAAGGAACAGCTAGATTTTCTCATTCGCCATAAGTGCCCTTATATTCAAGGTTTTTATTTCAGTCGATCTCTAAGTCATAAAAACGTAATTAAATTATTAAGAAAACAGGAACTTAAAGGTTAATGCCATTGTGTTTCTTTCTTAAACCAAGTGGGTGCCCAAATTCATTTAGTTTTAATTCTGGCTCTTTATTTGTGGATGGCAAAGGCGTTCACCTCCTGCAGGGTTTTTCTCTCGTAACTCTTTAACCACAGAAATTATTTCAGAAGCAGCTTTTCCTATATCCTCTTCACTCGTAAAACGCCCTAAACTTAGTCGGAGAGTTGCTGGTGGGAGATCATTCCCAGGGTCAATAGCTCTAACGACATAAGAGACTTCAACATTATCAGAGGTGCAGGCTGAGCCTCCCGAGACAGCAATGCCTTTGAAACTTGACAGGAGAGGTTTACTATCAACTCCTTTAAAGCTGAGATTTAAGTTACCAGGTAGCCTGTCTTTAAGGTCACCATTAACAATTACACCTGAAAGATTATCTTGCAAAAGCTGTAGGAGTTTATTCCTTAAAGCCAATAAACGCTTTGGTTCAGATATAAGTTCTTTTTGAGCAATTTGGGACGCCTTTCCTAAACCAACGCACAAAGGTGTCGGAGTTGTCCCTGGTCTTATCCCTTTTTCCTGACCGCCTCCATAGCTGATGGGATTGACGATAATATTTTTCCGGATGAAGAGTGCACCCACCCCTTTAGGGCCATAAATTTTGTGGCCTGAAAGACTTAAAAGGTCGATTTTATCTTTCTTCACATCAAGAGGAATTTTGCCGAAAGCTTGCGCTGCATCTGTATGGAAGAGAGCTCCGTATTCATGGGATAGCTTAGCAATGTCTTTAATCGGCTGGAGAACGCCAATTTCATTATTTGCAGCCATTACAGAGACAAGTGCCGTTTTAGAAGAAAGGGCTTGCCTAAGATCATTTAAATTTATAATCCCATTTTTTTGCACAGGGAGGAGTGTGATTTTAAAGCCTTCTTTTTCAAGCGCCTTTAAGGTCTCCAGTACAGACTTATGCTCTGTAACAACACTTATAATCTCTGATTTACCCTTGGCTTTTAAAGCTCTACAGGTGCCGAGTAAGGCTATATTGTTTGCTTCCGTTGCCCCAGAGGTAAATATAATTTCTTGAGGATCAGCGTTGATAACTTTTGCGACTTTATCTCTTGCTTGCTCCACAGCCTCATGGGCGCGGGTTCCATAAATATGCGTGCTTGAATGGGGATTTCCAAAGTCTTTGGTGAAGTAAGGCAACATAAATTCCAAAACTCTTGGGTCTACGGGCGTTGTTGCCTGGTAGTCTAAATAGATAGGATCAGCACAAACCTTCATCCCTAAAAGGAACGTACATGCAATAACGTAGCCTATAAACTTGCTTTGCATACGAAATCCTTTCAAATTCAATTTACCCATTTTAAGAAAAATATATACCCCTCGTCATTCATTTCATCCGTGCTATAAAAAATTGCACACACGATTTTGACAAGCATTCAGATTTTCATAAGACTACCTTAGTGAAAATGTTGCCTTTTATAAAGGGGAAAATAGGTCTATCTGCTGTTAAAAGTTGGAGATCGGATACCTTAAACGGTCCTTAAAGCAACTGTCAACATGATGGAAAAACACGTTTCACGGTTTCAGCAACTTGCTCAAAGGCAGTATTTGTCAAGGGCTCACCATGAGCTGTAAGGAGATGATTAAAAGTCATCGTCTTGAGAAGCCTGTAAAAATCAGTGGCCTTTGTATGGGTTGCACCAAGCCAGATAGGCGAAATGTTTGCTGGTTTTACAAGCCCTTGAGCGTGAAATGATTGAGCCGTTTCGGAGTTATAAAAGTCATCCGTGGATGTTATATTTTGGATGCTGTCACAGGAGATGAGGATTCCTCCCTCCCTGTCGATATGCAAAATGCCTTCCGGGAGATTTGATGTTTCAAAAACGAAGAGAGAACAACCCGGAAAAGGCATGGCACCATCGGGTATTAATTCTCGATCGGATTTCAAACCATTTTCATAAGTCATTCCCTCTAAGGTCCAGAGCAGAGAGGTTGGATATTGATTGCGGTAGAAGGCATCATCTCGACCATGGAATGCCCCAATTCTGACAATGTGGGTGACATTGCCCAAAAGATCCAGTTTTCTAAGGCCTTCCTTATCTAGTCTAACTGTATTGATCAAGGTGAGCTCAGAGCCATTGCGTATGATCACCATATTGCGGCTTGTTTGAATTTCATCACCCTCATAATGAATTTTGTTTGTTCCTGTTACAAAAAAGACATCTTTGAAGATTTCCCGTATGTCTCCATGAGGCCAAGCTGGCGTGAATTGAAGAGGTTGCGAGTTTGACATTGGCTGACTCCTATCGAAAGGTTAACCCGTTTGGGTCACGTCTTACGGCTGATAAGTTAATTGCGAAAGTTGAGGACAAGTCATATTAAGCCGGAATCAGTTCATCATGGAAGAGGAATCAGCAACCTTCGAATAATCTGACACTTGAAAAGATATTGATGAACTTAATGACTATGATCATAAGCTGCTCTTACACTCAAAACTGCTTTTTTGGCAATGCTCACAAGAAGGTCATCGTCTGCAATCTGCTGAAGAATTTGGTAGTTCCCATCTTCTGTCTTAACGACGATCGGTGTATTTAAAACGGAGTTTGCAAGTTGGAAGCTGAGATCAATTTTAAGAGCGTGACTCAATCCTTTTCCGCTACATTTCGCAATTGCTTCCTTTGCTGTCCATAATTTGTAAAAACCGAGTTGGCCCGTTTGCAAGACGAACTGATTTTCTTCTTTTGAAAAAGCATAAGCAGATAATTTTTTATAGGCTCGGTTGGCGGTTATATCTTCTATATCAAGGCAGGCCGGTGCTTTATTGTCTGATAAGAGGCAGGCAATCCAGGATCGTGAATGGCTTATGCTAATTGATGGTAGTAAATGGTTAATGTTTTGAGTAGATTTAAGAAAGGGTTTCCCTGACTTTAGTCTATGAATTTCCACCGTTTGCGCGTGCTCGAAGGAGAGAAAGCCCTTTTCTACTAAAAGGGAGCGTGTGAGAATTTGAACAGTCCTGCGACGAATCTCCAAAGCAGGGCGTTTTTTGTCGAGTTCTGAAAAATCAAAAGCACCCACATCAATGTGGGCTTTTAACAAAGTCCGCATTTTTTTGGAATTAATTTTGGTTATTGATAAAAACAAAATTTTCACACTTAAGTATTTGACAAAAGAGATAATACCATATAAGAAGCGCTTGACAATATTTATTTGCTAATTAGGAATATTCGATGATGACAATGTTTTTAATATCTGATTTTAAAATGAGAAATTTGATCCACGTTCTCTTAGCTATTGCCATTACGACTGGCCTGGTAGGGTGTGGATCTCGCGCACCAGTTTACAATGTTGAACGACATGCCATGCCAGCTAAAGCCAAGGCACTGAGCACTCAAGAAATAGGTCAGCGGATTTGCGAGGTCCTTTCGAGAAGAGAATGGAATTGTAATCAGACCACGGCAAATACGCTTGTATGTCATCTTAAAAGACGAACGCATAATGCGATCGTACAGATAGATTACAATCAGGATTATTTTTCTATTCATTATATAGATACAAATAATTTAAGATATGAATGCGGAACTGTTCACGCAAAATATAATAAATGGATAAAACTTATGGAAAAAGATATTCTAAGATCCATTAACCAAGCGAATTAATTTTTAGAACATTATGAACGTTGTATGCAAGTAAGTAGCTGTTTTTGGAAATTGGGAAAAGAAACGGGTTCTTGGCCTAAAATTGAGCTTAATCCAAAGCCATTACCCCCAATGTTACAAAGGCGCTTAACTCCTCTTGGCCAAAGAGCTTTAGAGATGTTATATAACTGCTCTTCTCTTCCAAATTCAGAACAGATTCCATGGGTTGTCTCATGCCGACATGGGGATATGCATCGAATGGTCAATCTTCTTTCAAGTCTTGCAAAGAATGAACCGCTTTCCCCAGTTGATTTCAGCCTATCAGTGCATAATGCAATCATTGGGGCTTTTTCAATTTTGACAAAAAATAAAAAACCTCACACAGCCTTATCGGGTGCTGAATTAAGCTTAGAGATGGGGCTTCTTGAAGCATTTGCTTTACAGAAAGAAAAAAAGGGAACAGTTGGGTATATATATTATGATATGCCTTTACCTCAGCAATACAAAGGGAAAATAAAGAATGATTGCTCAGAAGTTTGTCTAGCCTTTCTCCTCAGTGATAAAGAATGCCTTGAACTTTCTTCTGAAGTTTTGTATTTAAGCTATGAAACAACTGAAGCAAATATGTTAACTAAAAAGTCATGTGATTTTTATTGTTTGTTGGAGTTTTTAAAAGATGATACAGAAAAATATGAACTACGAGTGCCTGGGGGATATCTCCTCCTGCAACGGGTTTGCAAGTAAGAGTAATTATTTAAGACGTTTGTTAGGCACGGCAATTGGTTTTTCGCTAATTGGTATTGGGGGAGTTATTCTTTGTTTGACCATGTTTCCCTTGATCGCAATTTGGAGTAGAGATCACCATAAAAAACATGATCGTGTCCGTTTTATTATACGCTATACATTTAAAGTGTATTTAAAGATTCTAGAATTTTTGGGCGTTCTAAAAGTAAAAACAACTGATTTAGAGGAGCTATCAGATTTAAGAGGAGCCTTAATTATTTGTAATCATCCTAGTCTTTTAGACGTTGTTGTAATCATGGCACATCTCAAAAACATTCAGTGTGTTGTTAAAAAAGAACTATGGAAGAACCCTTTTCTTGGGGGTGTCGTTCGTGCTGCCGGTTATATTCGTAATGATCTTAATCCCGAAAAATTTTATGAAGATTGTAAAGAGCAGCTTAGCCGGGGTGAAAACATAGTTATTTTCCCTGAAGGAACGCGTTCAATACCCGGGAGACCAATAAAGATGCATCGAAGCTTGGGAAATTTAGCTATTGCAGCTGAGGTGAATGTGCAAGCTCTAACAATGGATTGTAATCCAATTACACTCGTAAAGGGAGAAAAGTGGTATAAGATCCCATCAAGTCGGCCTCTCTTTCACTTAAAAAGTGGGCGGTTTTTTCACTACGGTAATTATAAGAATGAGCTTCCACGCTCTCTTTGCGTAAGAGCTCTCATGCGTGATATTCAACAATATTATAATGGGTACTTAAAATATGAATAATCTGGAAAAAGAGATCAAAGAGCTTATCGTACAGAGTCTTAATCTCGAAGATATCGGGGTTGATGATATCTCTAGTGAAGAGCCTTTATTTATCGATGGACTCGGGCTTGATTCTATTGATGCTTTAGAACTTGGGATGGCTCTACAAAAAAAATACGGTATAAAAATAGAATCACAAAATGAAGATATTAAAAAATACTTTTTCTCCATTAAGACAATAGCTGAGTTTGTTGGCAAAAAGAGGGCATAATGACAAAGGAAGAAATTTTCAACACTCTTTCAGATTATCTTGAGGAATATTTTGAAGTTCCACCATCACAGATCACTTTAGAGGCTAAACTTTATGAAGATCTAGATCTAGATAGTATTGATGCAGTTGATTTAGTTGTGAAATTACAAGAACTCACTCAACAGAAAATTCCTCCAACGGACTTTAAAGAAGTTCGAAGCGTCGGTGATGTCGTTGAAAAAGTGTATGCTCTCCTTCAAAAATAAATGGTTAACGGGAGGGGTATGGGGAGCTTTATCCCTAGCTTACCCGTTTCTTGTTTACTTTTTTTTCGATGTATTGCCCGCATCCTATCTAATTGGAGGTATTATAAGCTTTTTGCTCCTCAGGGCTATTCTTCCTCTTTTTGGTAAGGAGAAAACTTTAAATTCATCTCAAAAAAGTTCTCTTTTCTTAGCAATCTTCGTGTCCCTTTTTATGGGGAGTCTCTATCTTTGGAAGAGCCAGATGGCACCTCTTCTTTACCCTGTCGTTATGAGCCTTACAATCGCAACTCTTTTTGGGAGCACGCTTTTGAATCCACCAAGTATGATAGAAAGGTTGGCGCGTCTAACTGAGCCTAATCTTGGTGCAGCAGCTGTGGTTTATACGAGGAAGGTTACCCTTGTCTGGGTGATCTTCTGCCTTATAAATGCCTCAGTATCTTTCATCACCGTTGTCCTCAATGACCTTAGATTTTGGACCTTATATAACGGCTGCATTTCCTATGTCCTAATGGGCCTTTTGATGCTTTTGGAGTATGGTTTCCGTTTGTATCACAAAGCGAGAAACTAATGCAGGAAGCTTCTTCATTCACTGCGATACATAATCTGTTAGCCATGAGAGATAACTCTGCGTGGGCACTTTATTGGAAAGAGTCTGGGGAGAATGAGGAAGATGTTTTGAACGTCTACGTTTATTATATTGAAGCTCTTATCACAAAAATAAAAATTTCTCAGGTTAAAAGAGTATTTATTATTCATAAAGATAGAGCCTTTTTTCTCGCAGCCTTTTTGGCTGCTTTACATGCAGGTGTTCCAGTTGTTCTGCCGCCATCAGATGCTCTGGGTCTTTTGAAAGACCTTCTGGGACCAGAAGACGGTATGTTGACAAACCTTGAAGAACTTTCTCAACTTACATCCAATTTTATTTCAATGGATGATATAGAGATTCACCCTCACATATTTCTGAAATTTACACCCTTTAATCCATCCAAAGCTTTGGTGACTTTCTATACCTCAGGATCAACAGGAAAGCCAAAAGCAGTTCAGAAGATTTTAACACAGCTTGCCGAAGAAGTTGCAACTCTTGAAAAACTATGGGGCTCGAAAGACAGTGCAGGAACCTTTTTATCAACAGTTCCCCACCACCATATCTATGGTCTCTTATTTTCTCTTCTCTGGCCAGTCTGTGGAGGGTATCCTTTAAGACGAGAGACGTTATCTTATTGGGAAGAAGTAGTAAGATTTTGCGCTAAAGGAACCACTATTATTTCAAGTCCTTCCCACCTCGGGCGTTTTCCTTTTTTCAAGGATGAAGGCGACGAATTAAATATCAGGAATGTCTTTTCCTCGGGAGGGATTCTCTCTTTTGAAGCGTCTCAAGCCACTCAAAAATTCCTTGGTTTGTGTCCCGTGGAAGTTTATGGAAGTACGGAAACGGGTGGTATTGCTTATCGTCAACAAAACACAGGAGATGATACGTGGACAAAATTTAAGGATGTTGATCTTTCATTAGGGGAAAATAACAGATTATGTGTGAAGTCACCCTATCTTTCTTCTGATAAGAGTTATCAAACTGAAGATCTTGTGTCTCTTGAAAGTGACCACAGTTTTCGTTTATGGGGGCGTGCGGATCGAATTGTAAAAATTGAGGGAAAGCGTGTTTGTTTAGTCGAAATTGAGCAACGACTCAAAGGCCTAGAACACATTCAAGAGGCTATTGTTATTCCTCTTGCGACCCAAAAGCGGGATGAACTTGGATCTATAATGGTTCTCTCCATTCAAGGTCAAGAAAGACTCTCAGCAATTGGCAAAGTGCAGTTTATTCGCGAAATTCGAAAAAGTCTTAGTTTGTATTGTGATGCAGTTGCTCTTCCACGAAAGTGGAGATTTGTTTCTGAGCTTCCTATAAGTGGACATGGAAAACACCCACGCGACCTTTTACTTAGTTATTTTGGAGGTACTGAATGACCTTAGGTTCGATTCATCATCCAGTCATTCTTTTCAAGACTCTTACCGAAAATAGAGCAGAATTTGGCTTAAGAATTCCAAGAGAGCTTGCCTATTTTGACGGACATTTCCCTGATCTACCAATTGTTCCTGGCATTGTGCAATTACACTGGGCTGTCGAGTTTGCCAAAGAGGTTTTTAATATCTCGGGAATTGTTAGGGAAGGACGTCAAATCAAGTTTAGCAATTTAATGCGGCCCTTAGATGAGCCTTGTTTAGTTTTAGAACATGTCTCTGAAAACTCTTTAATAATATATCACTATAAGGCAGGTGAAAAAACCTATGCCTCAGGGCGTTTGATATATTCTAGTGATGCTAAAGGCGAAAGAGTTTCAAATGGTTTATAAGATTTGTGTTCTTATCCCAACCTATAATCACCATCATGCCTTGGGAGATATGATTGTTCAGATAAAGAAAGCCGGCTTAGATACTTTTATTGTCGATGATGGCAGCAGCGAAAAAACACAAGTTTTTCTTCAGGAATTATCGAAAAATGATCCGACGGTTCATTTGTTAAGACTTTCCTCAAACAAAGGGAAGGGAGCTGCCGTGCAAGCGGGCCTTCGGTGGGCAGAAGAACTTGGCTATACACATGCTCTTCAAGTGGATGCTGATGGACAGCACTCCTTGGAAAATCTTCTAAATTTTTTGGATTTATCGAAGCGAAATCCGCAAGCCCTTATAAGTGGTCATCCTCTTTATGATGAGTCCATGCCAATCGAGCGTCGGATAGGACGTTGGTTTACCCATATTTGGGTTTGGATTGAAACACTTTCCTTTAGAATCACAGATAGTATGTGTGGGTTTCGTATTTATCCCATACACAAAACCCTTCTCCTTCTAAATAGGTTTACCATCGGAACTCGGATGGATTTTGATAGTGAAGTTGTCGTGAGACTCTTTTGGGAAGGCACGCCCGTCCTTATGAGCCCTGTAAGGGTATCCTATCCTGAGGGAAATTCATCAAATTTTGACGTACTCCGAGATAACTGGCGGATTACAAAAATGCATACACGTCTTGTATTTTCAATGCTTTTGAATTTACCAAATATTCTGTTTAAACGCCCTAGCTATAAAAATCTAGATTTACCCGCAGAGTCCATCTATTGGGCCTCGCTGGAGGAGAGAGGATCCCTGATGGGACTCTTTTTTCTTGTGGCGTGTTACCGTTTGCTGGGACGACGAACGTGTCTTATTATTGGAATACCTATCGTTTTATATTTCTATATAACGGGAAGACAACAACGAAAGGCATCTCAATTATTCTTACAGCGTGTTTTTTCCTACAAAAACTTGCGAAAGAGTCCGGGGTTTGTGGATAGTTTTCGTCATTTTCTTAATTTCCTAGAAATGGCTCTCGATAAGTTTGCGGCATGGACTGGTCAAATGGATCTGAATTTAATTGAAAAAGAGAGTTTAGAGAGTTTCAAAAAAATAATGGAATCAGACAAGGGAGGGATGCTGCTTGTTAGCCATCTTGGCAATATGGAATTTTGCCGCGCTGTTTCTTGCCCGGCTCATAAAAACCGTTTGCATGTCCTGTTGCATACGAAAAATGCACAACGTTTTAATCAGATTCTTAAAATTTTTAATCCAGGCTCTCATGTCAATATTCTTGAAGTTACCGAAATGGGACCAGAAACGATCATGTATCTTAAAGACCGTGTAGTTGCAGGGGATTGGATTGTGATCGCCGCTGATCGGGTTCCAGTCAAAGGACCAACACGTGTTAGCTATGTTCCTTTCTTAGGGAAGGATGCCCCTTTTTCCCAGGGGCCTTATATTTTGGCATCTCTTCTCGAATGCCCTGTTTATACGGCTTTTGCCATTAGAAAGGGGCAATGTTTCCAGGTTTTTATAGATCATTTCGCTGATAAAGTGACCATTAAAAGACAAGAAAGAGATCAAAAATTAAGATATTTTTCAAAGAAATACGCTGAGAATTTAGAGCGCTATTGCATTCGTTACCCACACCAATGGTTTAATTTTTTTGACTTTTGGCAGAAAATAACTTAAATACTTTTTACTTTCTAGGAAAATTAAATGAATAAAATGTTTAGTGTTGAATTAGGATCTGGCCAAACTTTAACAATAAAAGATGTAAATCTCCTTTCTCGACGAGAAGCGTCTTTCCGTCTTTCTCAAGATAAGGCCTTCCGTGAGGAAATTAATAAGGGAGCGAGCTTTCTAAGTGAAATGCTTACGGAAGAGGGATACATCTATGGTGTTACGACGGGGTATGGAGACAATTGCACGCGAGTCGTTCCTTTAGAACTTGTTCATGAACTTCCTCTTCACCTCAGCCGGTTTCATGGCTGTGGCCTTGGTGATTTTTTATCACCTTCTCAAACGAGAGCAGTTCTTGCTGTTCGTTTAGCTTCTCTCTGCCGTGGTGTTTCCGGAGTTACTTTTGAGCTTCTTGAAATGCTTGAAAAGTTTATTCAGAAAGACATTTTGCCCGTCATTCCAAGTGAAGGATCCGTTGGCGCAAGTGGTGACTTAACACCCCTATCCTATGTTGTTGCAGCAATTGTTGGGGAGCGTAACGTTTGGTATCAAGGGGAAGTTCGTCCCGCGAGTGATGTATTGCTGGAAGTTGGACTCGAGCCGCATACTTTACGCCCCAAAGAAGCTTTAGCTTTGATGAACGGGACATCCGTGATGACGGCCCTTGCAACGGAGGCCTATTGTCGCGCGGAATACGTAATGCTCTTATCAGCGCGCCTGACAGCCATGACATCCTTAGCCCTTCAAGGGAATCCTCATCACTTCGATAAAGCTTTATTTGCGGCTAAACCTCATCCTGGCCAAGTTGCTGTTGCATCCTATATCCGCTCTGACCTTGAAAAGGCACCTTCTAATAACTTAGGGGATCGTATCCAAGATCGTTATTCTACACGCTGCGCTCCGCATGTGATTGGGGTAT
>DATKTE010000285.1:0-12379 GCA_035531295.1 Alphaproteobacteria bacterium | reverse complement strand
AATCCCGAAAGAATTCTTAAAGATCTCAAAAAAGAAATGATGCATGACATGGGAAAAAGCGGTGCTCCTATGAAAATGCCCGCAGCTCGGGATTTAGGAGATGTGAAGTACGATGCTTACCTGACCAATTATCGTACCTTAAAGGACCCAGAAATTATAAGGGTAAGGCCAGGTCAATCCGTTAGATTGCGAATCATTAATGGGGCAGCGGCCACTAACTTTTTTGTAAGCACAGGAAAATTAAAAGGCGAGGTCATCGCAACGGACGGTCAACCTGTGGCACCGCTCCCTGGCACTGAATTCCAATTAGCTGCGGCCCAGCGACTTGATGTGATCATCCAAATCCCTGAAGGAGAAGGGGCATACCCCATTTTGGCACAAGGGGAGGGGAGGAAAATGCAAACAGGACTCATTCTCGCCACTCAAAACGTGCCCATACCCACATTAAGTGAAGAAACACCTCGCACAGCTGGCGCGTTAAGCTATGCCCAAGAGCAACAATACAAAGCTCTTGATCCTTTACAGATAAGAAAACCTAATCAAACACTGATAGTTAATCTAGAAGGCAATATGGCCAAATACATTTGGATGATTAATAATCAAATGTGGCCCAATGTTACGCCGCTAGAGATTACTCCCCGGAAAAGAGTCGAAATCATTTTTAATAATGTTACAGAAATGGCGCACCCCATGCACTTTCATGGTCATACATTTGAAGTGACGGAAATTGATGGCAAACCTCTTAACGACGGCCCCATGCGTGACACCGTATTGGTTTTGCCCCATTCGACGGTGAAAATTCAGTTTGATTCCTCCAATTCTGGAAATTGGTTACTTCATTGCCATCTTGCCTATCATCAAGAAGCGGGAATGATGACTTACGCCAATTACAAGGGATTTCCTTATCCGAAATCGTTGGCGGGTGAGCTGGTGAAATAGCTTCACTATGAGAGTTTTACGATTTTTCAACCCTCTTTTAATTTATTTAAAAAATTTTTGATATAAAATCAATAGCTTAGAAAGAAACAGCGAAACACCAAAAATAAACATTGTACACAATAATATTGTATGCTATTTAAATTTCCACGAAGGAGAAAGATCATGAACTATTTGGATAATCAGTTGTGTGTTCAGCTTTACATTAAGACACGTGCGATTATTCGATTTCATGAAAAACAATTAAAGTTGCTGGGCTTAACATACCCACAGGCCTTGGTGTTGCTTGCTCTGGAGGAAAAAAGTCCTTGTTATATTGATGAGGTGGCAACGCGTCTTTTATTAGATATAGGAACCCTTTCCCCTCTCTTAAAAAAGATGGAAAAGGGAGGGTATATTAAAAAGAAGCGTGGTGAAAAGGATGAGCGCCGGGTGTTTATTTCACTGACTTCTTTGGGCGAAAAAAGTATTGAGCCCATTAAACGCGTTTTTGAAAAAACATCGGCAGCAATATGTCTCCCCCCCTCAACAAAACAAGAAATGTTAACGCACATTAGATTCGTTAACTTTACTGAGTGAATATATTATTAATGATATGGAGTTTAATATGAAGAGACGATTATTAGCATTAGCCCTTTTAGGAAGCATTTCTCTTACAAGTTTGCCCCTTTATGCAAAAACTCAACCGGCGGAAGGGAAAACAGCTATCTCTGCTAAAACCCAGGAAGATGTTCAAGAAAAAGTTCAAAGAACCCTTTGGGGGGCTAAAATTTCTCCCTATGTAAGGAAAGCTCTTGTGACCTTGGAAGAAAAACAAGTTCCTTATCATCTGATGGAAATTTTGCCGACAAAGCTTTTGCTTGCAACAAAGCAAGACGTTCCAGAAGCATTTTCAAAAGTTAGCCCTTTGGGAAAAATCCCAGCCTATGAGGAAGCATATTCAAGCGAGCTGTCAAAAAAAGACAGCTCTTTTGCTCTAAGTGATTCGGGTGTGATTATGGAGTATCTTGACCAAACAGTGAGCAAAAATCCTTTGCGCCCTGTTTGTCCAAAGGCAAATGCCAGAGTCACTTGGTTCAGTAAATACGCTGATGATGTTGTAGCGCCAATAACGCACAAGGTTCTAATTGAACGCGTTGTAAAACCTGGTGTGTTAAAAGAAACGACTGATGAGGCTGCTGTGAAGAAAATGTTAAATGAAGAATTGCCAGTTGTTTTTGATTTCCTTGAAAAAACATTGGCTGAAGATAAGAGAACTTGGATTGCGAATTCAAAGAATTTTTCTCTCGCAGACATCGCGGTTGTGTCACATCTCGTGACATTACAAACGGCTAATTTAAATCTTGAAGAGCTAATTGGAAAAAACCGCCCTCATCTTTTAAATTACGTGAAGAAGGTTCTTGACCGTAATTCCTTTAAGAAGGTCATGATGTAAATATCTCTATAGTTATACCCTTCTGCAATAATTTTTCACAAAATGCATTGGGAAGGGTATAATTATATCGGCCTACCTAAACTCCAGCCCAATGCTTTTATAAAGGCGGGGGTCTTCAATCCAGCTGGCTTTAACTTTTACCTGCAGGAAAAGATGGACTGGTCGTCCTAGGATCTCGATAAGCTGCCGCCGGGCAGCAGCACCAATGGCTTTGACTTGTTGGCCTCCCTTGCCTAAAACGATAGGCTTCTGGCTTTCTCTTTGGACGTAAATAAGTTGGCTAATCTTGACGCTGCCGTCTTTAAATTCTTCCCAAGATTCGGTTTCTATCCAGACTGAATAGGGGATTTCTTCATGAAGGCGGTTAAAGATTTCCTCACGGGTAATTTCCGCCGCTAGAAATCTTAAAGGGAGATCGCTAAGTTGATCTTCAGGGAATAGCCAAGGGCCAATCGGTACTTCTTGGGCCCAGTACCGTTTAATATCTTCAATTCCGTCTCCCTTAAGAGCCGATATCATGAATATCTGATCGATTGATGAATGAGAGAATTTTTCAGCCAAAGCTAATAGATTTTCCCGAGGAATCAAATCAATTTTATTGAGAACGAGGACGGCTTTCTTTTTATAATTTTCAAGACGACTCAAGATCATCTCTGTATCTTCGAAGCTTCTTTGACTGACATCCATCATCACCATGATGCCATCTGCATCTCGAAAGCTATCCCAAGCACTTCGTATCATAGCTTTTTCAAGACGTCTTTTTGGCGATTCAAAAATTCCGGGCGTATCAACAAGTATCAGCTGCGTGTCGCCTTCAAGAGCAACGCCCAAAATTCGATTACGGGTGGTCTGAACTTTAGGAGACACAATTGTAACTTTGGCTCCGACGAGGGCATTAATCAAGGTTGATTTACCGACATTAGGGGCCCCTACAACTGCAATAAATCCGCACTTAGTCATGGGAAATAACCTGGTTTAACATGTGTTGGGCTGCATCTTGTTCCGCAAGTCTTTTGGAAGAACCTTCTCCTTGGATTGGAGCAAAACCCTCCACTTGCACTTCAACGATAAAATGGGGCGCATGGGCGGGGCCAGAAGATTCAATCACCAGATAATGAGGGTGTGTCTTTTTTCGTCCTTGGGCCCACTCTTGAAGGATGGATTTAGGATCGCGCGGGGGCTCAAGGTCACCTTTCAGATACGACTCCCAATGGCGATAAATAAAGGATTGGGCAGCCTCAATCCCCCCTTCTAAATAAAGAGCCCCGATAAGAGCTTCACAGCCATCAGACAGTAATGTATCCATGCGCTTTTTTTGTGAGATGCTATTTTCCCGCTTCATCACCATCACCTGATCAAGATGAATCACTTGAGCCACTTCAACCAAGGTTTCTTTTCGAACAAGACCTGTAAAGCGCTTGGCCAAATCCCCTTCTTTTTCCTGCGGGAATTCTTTGAATAGCCAAGTCGCCATGACAAGCCCTAAAACACGATCACCTAAAAATTCAAGCCGTTCAAAATCAACACCTTGCCCCGGCGGCAATGCACTAGGATGGGTCAAGGCTTTTTGCAGAGAAGAAGGGTTTTTAAAAGTGTAACCTAAATTCTCTTCCAAACCTTTCATCAATGGATGCCGTTAAAGATTCGACTATAGTGAGCGGTGAAGGGCCATTTCCAAATTTCCCAAAGAGCCGTATGACCGCCTGTTGAGAAGAAAATAAAGCTTGCACGTCCAACTAAATAGTCAAAAGGAATATAGCCAACTATGCCTTGGGCCCGGCTATCATTAGATCCATCTCGGTTATCCCCCATCATAAAGTAATGCCCCTCAGGAACTTGATAGACTGGTGTATTATCGTAAGTTCCTGCACCGAATGGGATTTGCTTAACGATCAGATGTTTAAGTCCATTCGGGAGGGTTTCAACAAATTGAGGGGCTTGTAAAATTGTTCCGTCATCATTCACAGTTGTGTATTCCCCATGAGGTTCAACCGGACAAGGAACGTCATTAATATGCAAAATCCCTTCTTTCATTTGGACCCGATCACCCGGCAATCCAACGGCGCGCTTGATGTAATCCGTATTCGGCTCAACGACTGAGCGAAAGACAATAACATCTCCAAGTTTTGGATCACTTGCCCAAATCCTCCCAGAGAAATAATTTATGCTTCCTCCAAATGGAATTGAAAAGCGGCTATAGCCATAGGTTGTTTTGGAAACAAATAAGTTATCTCCAATCAGAAGCGTCGGAATCATAGAGCCTGAGGGGATATGGAAAGGTTGTAGCCAAAAGGTACGAATAAGAACCGCTAGAAGGATCGCATAAATGAGGGCTTTCACATTTTCCCAAATGGTATCTTTATGTTTGTCTTTTTGTTTTGTCATGGAACCTTTCCTAAATTTTTGTTCCTTAAAATAAGGGGAATACACTTTTGAAGCAACAAAGAAAAGGTTAATTTTCTGAAAAACCTAAAGAAATCTGCCTCTATTCATAGCAATATTTAGCATTTAAAGGGATAAGGGCTCTCTAGCTAGGCTCTGCGATCAAATTTAAATCATACCACCAATTCGCGTCATCCCCCGTCTTCACTAAAGTTACGGCAGCGAAGGGTGGGGATTTGCGGGGTTGGGTAAAATTTATTCCATCAGTCGCTGCCACCAACCCTTGCGTGTAGCCGCTTTTTTACGTTGAGGCGTGGGAGCTGCTGCTGGCTTGTCTTCTTGCTTACTTTTCTCGTCTCTTTGAATTTTGTCCCCTTTTGCTTCTTGTTTACGAGCGGGTGGGGCTGACTCCTCTTGCTTAATAGGTTGTTGAGGCACTAATTCTGAAGGTGGTGCTGCTTCATGTTGTGCTTGACCGCCTTGAGTTTCTTCCCGCTTCGGACGCGTTCTGCGGTCAAATTTACGAAATCGTCTGCGGGGGGAGTGTGATGCCTCTCCTTTTGGCTCTGCGGACTGGGAGTGCGCTTCGGAAGGTGCTTCAATGATTTGCTTTTCCCTTACCAGAATTTCAGCATTTTCTTCACCTGAAATTGAGGGGGGAGGAGCCTTCTGCGTTTTGGGATGGCTTGGGCGAGCTCTTATGTCATGACGCCTAACTTTCGGCAAGCGATCTCTTTCACCAGGATGCGATGGTGGGCTTTTTTTAGAAGCTTGAGGGGATTGAACGCTAACGCGGTCTTCTTCCTCCACACGACTGCCGCTGATAACTTCGAGAGGGACCTCGCGACGAAGGCTTGAGCGCTCAATTCGATAATCAGGAGGAATAAGTGTATCATCTTGAGCAATGCGCAGAGAAATTTTCCATCTCGTTTCCATATCTTGAAGAATTTTTCGTTTTTGATTCAAGACATAAAGAGCAATTGCCGTTGGGACATAGACAACAAGTTCACTTGCTTTTTGTTGGATGGCTTCTTCCTCTATAGCCCGTATGACATGAAGTGAAGATGATTCGACAGATCGAATCATGCCAGTTCCACGGCAAGATGGACAGGGAAGACTTGTCGATTCGATGATATTGGGTCTTAAGCGTTGGCGGGAAAGTTCTAAGAGACCAAAAGCACTAATACGCCCAACTTGCACGCGGGCCCGATCGTGCCTCATGGCGTCCTTTAATCGACGCTCAACGGCTTCTATGTTGCGATTTTCGTCCATATCAATAAAATCGATAACAATCAGCCCGGCAAGGTCTCGAAGACGTAATTGGCGCGCAACTTCTTCAGCCGCTTCTAAGTTGGTTTTAAAGGCCGTTTCTTCAATATGGCGTTCGCGTGTAGCTTTACCAGAGTTTACGTCAATGGCAACGAGAGCTTCTGTGGTTCCAAAAACAATGTAGCCCCCGGACCTTAATTGAACGACCGGGTTATGCATGGTATCAATTTGCCGTTCAACGCCGTAACGATTGAAAAGAGGAATCTTATCATCATTGTAGAGCTTTACCTTTTTGGTATGGCTTGGCATGAGCTTGCGAATAAATTCCCTCGCATCTTTATAGGCTGGTTCTCCCTCAATCCAAATTTCGTCAACATCTCGGCTATAATAATCCCTAATAGCCCTCTTAATCAGATCGCTCTCTTCATAAATAAGTGCGGGAGCGATGGAATGAAGTGTGTTCTCACGAATCTCATTCCAAAGACCCATCAAATAGTCACAGTCTTTTTTAATTTCAATTTTACTCCGCGACATACCCGCCGTACGAATAATAAGGGACATTGTTTCAGGCAATTGAATAGATTCAATAATTTCACGCAAACGCTTACGGTCAGCTACATTCGTAATTTTTCGTGAAATCCCCCCACCCTTGGCAGCATTGGGCATGAGGACGCAGTATCGTCCAGCAAGGGAGAGATAGGTCGTAATTGCAGCTCCTTTCCCACCGCGTTCTTCTTTTGTTACCTGTACAAGCATAATTTGACGTCGTTTTATGACTTCTTGGATCTTATATTGCCGTGATGGGCGCGCGCGATGAGGGCGTGTTTCTATTTCTTCAACATCCTCTCCTCCCAAGATTTCAACATCATTGTTAGGGCGGATCTCATCTACTGGCTCGTCGACGGGCAGGGCGGTCTCGTCTTCGACGGGAGCCATTAAGGCTTCGCGATCTTCGATTGGGATTCGATAATAATCCGGATGTATTTCGCTAAAGGCTAAAAAGCCGTGCCTATTACCACCAAATTCAACAAAAGCCGCTTGAAGAGAAGGTTCAATGCGTATGACCTTGGCAAGGTAAATATTACCTTTGAGTTGCTTTTTGGTTGTAGTCTCAAAATCGAATTCTTCGAGACTATCATTACTTAAAATCGCTACCCTTGCTTCTTCAGGATGGGCGGCGTCGATTAACATTCGTTTACCCATGGGTCCAACTCCATTCTTAATCCTCATACGAGGAATATGTTGGCGATCGGAAACCTTGGACGTTTCGATTAACTTCCCTTCAACCTCTTATAAGAAGGTAAATCAGAAAAAGAAGAATGGCCCACAGGGCACGAGATGCATAGATTATATGTCATGATAAATTTCATCTCTTATATGTTGTCGTGTGGTCATTGTTTTCCAAATCGAACCAGTCATAGGTTTCGTCTTGCATTATTGTTTAAACTTTTCCTGGTGACTGACAAAAACTCAGGGCTTTATCTATTTTCTTTATTATGGCCCTTGAACCACATCATTGCACCAAGACGCAACTTTATATTCCCCCAGCATAACCGCATCTTGTGCCTGATACAACTTTTTTATTTGGTGGGCTAAACAGCTGATAAAATTGTTGAAATAGGATTTTTCCGCTCTTAATTGAAGAGGATGGTCATGTTGAGATCAATGCGAAATCAGCCAAGGCGCTCCACCCCATCGCCAATTTTTGCTAATATCAAGTATTTTATTCTTGCATTTTCTGTATAATTTGCTTATGTAACTAATGTTATTAATTGTTATTAAACATCAGGTGGTTATTATGAATGTAAAATACGGATCGTTCGTCTCTCTTTCTCTTGCCTTATTGCTCTTAAGCACTCCAACTTATTCCATGCAAGCTGAAAAGAAAGAAGAAGTTATTTCTTCTGGCTCTTCAAGGCAAAAGTTAAAAAAGATAGTAAAGGAATTCATTGCTTTTGAAAAAAACAATCTTGAAAACATTAAAATGCTTGCACAGCAATCAGATAAAAATGAAGCGAATTATGAAAGAATGGAAAGCTGCATAAAGGCTAATATTTCTTCAACAGAAACCTTTTTAAAAAATGCTGAAGAGTATAAAATAGGAGAAACCTCTCCTGAAGAGATTTTTCACTTTCTTTTGGAGACACGTATGCAGTATCTCCTTTTAAGAACAAATAGGATACAAGCTCAGGCTTCTGTGTTTTCCTCTAGTAAAAAGGCGGATTATACGATAATTCAAACAGATCCAAGCCATAGAATACAATATAAAGATAATCCAGTTGATAGCTTTGCCGCTAGATCAGCCATTGATCGTTATCAATTTTTAAATAGATCTCTTCTGTGCGTTTATCCCGATATAGAAGTTAGTAAACTTTCAAAAGCGGGGAATGCCTGCCTTAGAGCCTCGGTAACTTTGCACCCTCTGCTGCGTAATGAGACAGATGATCTCGGCTATCCCGATATGGCTGGTGGATATGGAACAGTAAGTGCTGAATATACAGCAAAAGTTGCAAAGTTCTTAAAAAATAACAGCCAAGCGTTTGGAATTGAAGAATTCGCCAGTCTTGCAGGGCACGGACAAACTGAAGTCGATGTTAATTATTACAGAAACCATTTTCTAACCCCCTCTATTAGAAGACAATCTCCTTTGCATGGAAGCAAGTATACAGAAGAAGTTTTTTTAACACCTTTTGATGCAGATAAAGTTAGTAAAATCTTACCTTTACCTAAGTTATATTGGCTCCCTCAATCTGATAAAAAGCAAGACATTCAGCCCTCTGAAGACGTTGCTGAAAGCTTTATGCCGCTTATGAATCAATCAAAGAAGAAGGGTTCTGGAAATAGGGGGAAGAAAAAGCAATCTCGTGGAAATAACCAATCTAAAGGGATTTCGCTGAAGCAATTGAATTCTAAGATAAAAAAGGCAGGAACAACAAGAGGTTCAAAGGGGACAATCGCAGCTGAAGTGGAAAATGATATTCCTATCGCTGAAGGAGAGAAGGAACCTGTGGTGACATCTGTCCAAACGGCTCCAGCTTCTCAATTGAAAGACATTAAGAAGGCGGCTCCAGTCTCAAATTCTAAAAAGCCCTCGGCGAAACCAAAACCAACAAAAGGAACAAAACAAGTCGCGGTGCAAAAGGATGTTGCTAAAGGAGAAAAGGAACCTATTGCGGCCCCTGTCCAAAAGATTTCTAAATTAGCTAATCAACTTAAAGGCGACAATTATGATATCTACGAGAGTATATTTCATAGTGATAGTAAGGTCACTTTTAAGGATTTCAAGAAATTATGGCAATCTTTAGGCGGCACATTAAAGTCCTCAGGGAAAGGCGGTTCTCATCGGACGCTTTTCTATGAAGGTAAGAAAATGGGAAGTACCTTTCGCCCTCACCCTGTGCCAACTTATGGTTTGAAGAGTAGGAAATTCCTAAGGCAGGCTCTGGAGAATATGGAAACAGCAAAATTTAGTGGAGTATAACTCAGATAACGCTTGACGACGGCCCCTCACGGGGCCTCCTCATGAAACTAAGAAAGGCTGGATTGCGTCATCTCTTTCAGAGCCTCGCAACGAGACTGGTAGTACTTATTTGTAGGCTAAAGCCCTTTTTCCCCCTCACCCGGCACTTCGTGCCGACCTCTCCCACGGAGGGGAGAGGTAAGAACGCCAACATTAAGACTTCCCTTGCTTCTGTCTTTGAAAAAAGAATCACCTCTCCTCTTGGAGAAAAAACCATAACCACGGCATTGAATGTATACGAAGAATTCACCTCTCCCCCTGTGGGAGAGGTCGCTGCGCAGCAGCGGGTGAGGGGGATAAGCTGAGGGGTAGAATTAATAGCCCAAAGCCAAGGGAACAGGGCCAGTCCCCAATAAAGGTATGGAAGCCGTCCATAACTTAACCACAGCGTTTGACTCTGTAATTGGCGCGATATTTTGGTTAGGTGCTGCAAAGAACGATGGTTTTTTGAACAAAGGCTTGCGGAGAAAGTCCCCCTCAATTCCGTCCAACCGCCGATAAAGATGCTTGATGGACTCTTCATTTACTTCGGTGGGATTATTTGCCATCTCTGCAACATCTTCCCTTAAATCTTCTAAGCTAAAGCGATACCAGGGGTCAGCAGTTTGGGTATCGGCTTTAGCGATCAAACGGTCACATTTCTCCTGAAATCTGACGAGCTTTTCCACTTGCGGATTTGTTGTGTCGACGGTTTGGGGTGATCCTTGCCAAATAGATCTGAAAGTCGCAACCAACCTGGCAGGGGAATACCAGGGGACGTTGTGAGAGCGGATAGCATCGGATGTGGCAAAGGGAAGAGTCGAAGTCGGAGGTGTACTCCTCTCTCTTTGCGTGCCCTGGGCTTGCGGTTCTGATGGAGTGGATTTGGAAATCGGCTTTCCTGTACACTGCTCCAACTCACAAGCGGCTTTAATTTTGTTCTCGGTGAGCTTTTGAAAAATCGTCGCAGCCGTACCTTGTGTCCACTCAACATTAGTTATCCCATTAAAAAGGTCAACCTCCAGAGTTCCTCCTTTTTGGTAAACGGCCCTAAGTTGTTCGATAAAAGCTGAAGCACTGGCAGAATCTTCATATCCGATGGAATTACCAGCAAGATTGAGAGTTTGCAATTGAGGCCAGGAATTGAGGGCCTTGGCTAAGACAAGAGTTGAATTGGGGTCTTTTGCAGAAGATGAAAAAGATTGGCCTATTGGATTAAATGATAAATCCAAATGAATAAGATTGGGTTGAGCCTGCAACCCCTGTATCAATTGAACGCCGCCTAGCCAAGTATCTATTTCATAATAGCCAGGGAACCAGCATTCGGCAAGGTTTATTGATGTTAAAGAATGACTATTTGATAGCCCTTTGCCTAAGGAATTAGCAAGTACAAATGGCGTGTTTGAAAAATCGAGGGTGTGTAAGTTTGGGAGCTGGCCTATGACTTGAGAAAAAGTGATGAGTTCTGTTGAAATGGTAAAATTGTCATTATTAATCGCAGCATTCGACATTCTCAGGGATTGAAGATGATTGAGCTGCGGCAAATAGGTTGTTAAAGCTTGAATTCCCCCTAGTATAGGTGTGTTATTAGCATATGTATCAAATATATCATTGTTCGACAAATCTAACGCCGTTAAATTTGGAAAAAGATCAACAACTTGAGGCATGATGATTTCTAATGCTGTAGGATTAGTTGGGATAAGTCCTGATAGGTCTAAACGTGTTATTGTGGCAGGAAACCTATTTAAATAAGTTGATGTAAAATTTAAATCTTCGTCAAGTGGGATGGGGCTTTTTCGAAGGAAGGATGTTGCCTTCCAAATGCTCACGCGATCAGCAGTTGTAAAATTATTCCCCCCTAAATAAAGAATGGTAAGATTCTTCAAGGTTGGCAAGGTGGGAGCTAATAATGAACCATTTGTCAGTTGATTCCCTTGGAGATTAAGAACTTCAATTTTCGGTGTTGTTAGCAATAGGTTTCCTATGAGAATGGAATCATTACAATAATTCCAAGAGAGATCAAGCAAAGTTAAATTTTTCTTCCCATGAAGAGCCCTTAAGAAATCAGGCGAGTTACCAAGTATATTATTTTCTATCCCTGCACCACCTCCTCCCGCTTTAAAAGACGTAAGCTCAGACATTTTAGAAACTGCTTGAGCAAGAGTCTTAACATCAAAAGAATCGAATTCTCCAATATCATTATAACTAATATCTAAATGAGTTAAAGAAGAAGGAAGAGAGCTGAGGAGAATACTTCCATTATTATACGATTGATCTCCAATTCCGTTATAACTTAGATCTAAAATACGCAAATTCTTTTGGGCGGAGAGTCCCTTAGCCAGAGCAGCTGTTGCTGCTTCATACAGTGTCGTATTCGTATTTGCACCAATTCTAGTTCCCCTCAAATAAAGTTCTTTTAAGGTCAGATTTTGGGCTAAAGAATTCCCCAGAACGATTTGTCCTTGAGGATCCGGACCAAGGCTAAAGAAAGTAAGATCGAGAAGGGTCAAAGAGGGATTAAGAGATTTGGCAATTTGCGTGATATTTGTATTCGAGTACGGCTGGACAACATTCCACGCTAATCTTAACTCTTTGAGATGAGAGAAGTTATGCAGAGCCTGCCCTATGACCCCAATGTAATCAGGACCCATGCTATTATTCGATACATTGAAGCTTCGAAGCCCCATCAATCGTCCTAATCCTAAAAAGTCATGAGATGAACCAGATGAAAATGCAAAACCACCATTAAGGTTCGACAGATCAAGATGTCGTATGTCTGACGGCAAAGCACCCAAAATTCGCGCAATATCTGAGGAATTTGTAATCGCATTAAAACTCACATCTAAAGACCTCAGAGG
>DATKTE010000284.1:0-4960 GCA_035531295.1 Alphaproteobacteria bacterium | reverse complement strand
AAGAAATAAATATCATAAATAATTCTGGATTGCTTCGGAGCAAAGCTCCTCGCAAAGACGAGAGGTGGATGTTTCGTACAGTCGTCTTCGCGAGCCCCCTTTGGGGGCGTGGCGATCCAGAAACTTAACATAACATCACTTTTTTATGATAAATGGGGTAACTATCAATTCGATGATCGAACTATACCGCGCGAGATAAAGGGGCGCCAAAGCTTCCAAGGCTTTTGCTCGAATTCCTAAATCCTTTGCTCCTAAAGAATCGGGAGAAACCACACTATTTGATTTCAACAGCTTAACCTGATCAGGGGTCAATGGAGAGTTTGGCAAAAATTGAGTAAAAATCCCAATTCCTTGTGCAAGCCAGAAAGGAAGAGGCATTAAAATTCTTTTGCGATGAATGGTGTTGAGCAGGTATTCCATCAGGGCTTTGAAACTATAAATTTCCGGCCCTCCGATCTCATAGGTTCTCCCTCTGGCTTCTCTTTTAATAGAGGCTTTAAGAAAACAATCTGCTACATCTCCCACATAAACAGGTTGGAAGAGCGTTTCGCCTCCTCCCACAAGAGGGAGAAAAGGCGAAATGAGAGCCATTTGCGCAAACCGATTTAGAAACTGATCTTCCGCACCAAAAATCACACTAGGCCTGAAGATCGTTGCTTGGGGAAAATGTTTTAAGACGGCCTCCTCCCCCCGTGCTTTTGAGGATGCATAACAAGACGGAGAATCCTTGTTAGCCCCTAAGGCTGACATATGAAGAAGAGTGGGCACCCCCATCTCAAAGGCTTTCTCAGCCACACGACGCGCTCCTTCTACGTGAATTGATTCAAAAGTCTGAGAGCCCTTCTCAACCAAAATCCCCACAAGATTTATCACAACATCTGCTCCAAGGACCGCGCGTGCAATATCATCTGAAGACAGGATCGAGGCTTGAACAAGCGCGATTTGTCCCACCTCCCCTAAGGGCTTTAAGAAATTTGCCGCTATGGGGTTCCTGACGGCAACGCGGATCAAGTCGCCTTTGTCAGCAAACTTTTGAACGAGATAACGCCCAACGAAACCTGAGCCTCCAAAAATTGTAACTGTGCGCATTTTGTGCCTCACTTTTTTATGAGTATACACCATAATTCCCCTAGGACCAAAAAAGGAAGACGACATTATTCAGCCCATTATCATAGAATGCAAAACAGCTTTACTTTTTTATTGCAAAACTCAAGAAATTTGTTTATATCATCTTTATTGTTTTTTAAATATTTTTGGTGTAATTTTATGAAATTTCCTTTTAAACTTCTTAATTTAATCTTGATGACCTCTAGCGCTTTATCTCTCACCTTCCTTCCAGCTATGGCCATGGAAGAGAAAAAGATTGAGACTAGCTCTTCCCACTCTCCTCGTGCAAAAAAAGTTGAGCCCTCAGAACAACTCCCCCTTCCACAATCTTTTCATAGAGCTGCAGAATTCGAAGGCATACGTATCACTCCAAACCATGTCTTGGATCGTCGGCTCCTTTTAGGAAATTCTTTAGGAAATCACACACAAGAAGAAAGAGGCGCTTTGACCAAAAATGGTGTGACCAGCCTTCTTTCTGAACGATTTGATGAAGCCAAATCTTACTTTGAGAGAGCTGCTCTTTACGGCGATAGCGCAGCGATGTTCCAGCTAGGGAAACTTTACGGAGACAATAAAAATCCAATTAGACCCCAAGATGCCTCTCAAGCACTCCAATGGCATATCCTGGCCTTTCAAACAAAATGGCAAGAAACAGGAGAGCATTACGCTCCTGCCGTAAATTCCATAAAAGGTCTGCAGACGGAGCCTGCAAAAGCTTTTATAAAAACGATTCCACACTTCTATCCCTTAAAGAAAAACACTGAAGAAACTTTTTTGAATCTTTACAAGGCCTACGTTCAAGGCACCCATGAATGTCATTTATCAACTAATGAACGAGAATTAAGGAGAGCTATTTATTTACGAAACGATCCTTATGTAATTGGTAACATGTATCAATTTGATGATATAGGGCTCTCCTTTAATAGAAAAGAAAGAATCGAAAAGGCTACCTTACAATTTTGGCTCTCACAGGATTCTAATAGTCTTTATAGCATTGGAGTTATGCTTAGAGATGAGGACATTCTCCCTGAAAATCTTCAAGAGCTGGGAATCCCCAATGTCTGCAGGAGCAAAGAGCTGCCTACAAACTTTGCTTGGGCTGGCCGCCTATTCGCGGAAGTTGGCGATGGGAAATCTTTCGTAAACCTTGGAAACATGCTTCAAGATGGACGTGTGACAAAGTTAGCTCTTGAAAAAGCAGGAGCTCTTAAAGTCTCAAAGATCAAGAAGGCAGCTCATCTCACAGACTACCAATTGGCTGCATGGCTATATAAAAATTCTAGACTCCCTCAAGGCCTTGAGGCCTTAGAAGGAATGCTTTCAACCCGGAAAATTAGCTTTGAGGATCTTCATAAGTTAGACATAATAAAATTTTTAGGAATTAAAAGCGGGCCAAGGGTTAATGTAAATACTGTAATTGCCCATCTTAACGTAAAGTCAAAATTGCCTCTTGGTCTCTCAAAGTTGGCGTATATGCTCAGAAATGGGGAAACGACGCCTCAACAACTCCAAGAAATAGGCGCAAATTCTCTGTTAGGAATTAAGGATGTTTCCTCTTTTTCACCACATGAATTAGCAATTATACTCTGTGTGAAATCAGGAACTCTAGAGGCCCTTTCTGGTTTAGCTTTTATGCTCAAACATGAACAAATCACACCTCATGACCTTCAGAAATGGGGGGGTAACAAACTTCTGGGGATTAAAGATGTCTCATCTCTTTCACCTATAGAATTAACTGTCATGCTCTATGTACAATCACAAAGTCTTTACAATTTAGGGGTGACGCTCGTTAACCAAAAAACTACATCTCATGAGCTTCAGAAAATAGGTGGCAACAAACTCATAGGAATTGAGGATGTAACTTCTTTAACAAACCGTGAATTAGCCGCATGCTTTTTCGCAAAAGAAGAATCTGAAGATTCCTGCTGTGCTTTAGGATCTATGCTTGACGAGCGTATGATCACCCCAATGCAGCTTCAAACCATGGGAATAGCCCAACGTTTTGACGTGCCACAGGAAGCGCTTCGTTCATTCAGCGATTCGGCCGCATTTTTCTTCGAAAAAGCAGCGAAAAAAGGAAATGGGCGCGCTCTTTTTAACTTAGGGTCATATTACTACAATAATATTTTAGGTAAACTCTTAACTGCAGAAGAAAGATATAAAATAGCTGAAGAGTACTTTATTACATCTAATAGCGAAGATGCCAAAAATGCTTTGGCCTATATGTATCTCAGAAATCTAGCCGGCAAATCTTACGACCCTCTTACGCGCTATCAAAAAGCCGTTGATTTATTAGAATTTGCTCGTCTGGAAGGCATAGAAGACGAAGAACTCCTTAATCATGCAAAAATGCTTGTAAAATTATACCTGCAGCAAGAAAAATATGCGCAACTCCGAAGAAATCCTAAGCCTGATACAAAAATAGAAGATTTAGGACCTACTCATCTTCTTGAAAATATTAGTTCTTTTCCCCCAACACCCGGTTTTGACACGACTGTTTCTGAAGGGACATTAAGAAATAGCCCTCAGCAGGCACTCTCTTTACTTCCCAAGGAAGAGGTGAATGCTCCTATGCCCAAACAAGAGAAGGGCAAAGAAAGGAAGGCCCATGAAGTTAAGAAAAAAATTAAACACCTGAAAAGTGAGATCAAGAAAAGACCTCAATATCTTAAAGCTTCTGGGTTTTCAACACCTGCGAGAGAGAAACAACAGGATTTCAACATAGAATTTTTGACGCCAAAAGCAAAAAAAGACTTCGAGTCTATGATTAACTGCGATAATTCTTATTCTTCCAAAAAAATACAGGATATTATCCAAGATATATTTAACAAGCCATTGGAATCTAAAGGTATGGGAAGGCCTAAGCCTTTGAAAGGGGATTTAAAAGGATGGTGGTCACGCCGTATTACTGGGAAGGATCGTTTAGTCTATCGCATCGAATCTGGAAAAATTATTATTCATTCTTATGAAGGACATTATAAGAAAAGAAAATGAGTTTGCTTTTGAAGAGAGGATAAAAAGCATCCCTCATTGACTTTTCTTCTGAATCACTTTAACGAAAGCAAAGGGGCCCAGGTGGCGGAATGGTAGACGCGCTAGATTCAGGTTCTAGTGAGCGAAAGTTCGTGGAAGTTCGAGTCTTCTCCTGGGCACCAATTCGATGTATACTTCCTCTATATCAAACCTAATGAAAGCAAAATATGAAAATCCATTATCATCGCGGGGATATACCTTCCGACCTTAAATTTAGCCATTCTGTTGCAATCGATACGGAAGCCATGGGGCTCTACATCCCCCGTGATAGACTGACGCTTGTTCAGCTCTCCGCAGGCGATGGTGAGTGCCATCTGGTTCACTTTCCTTTAAATTCGTCCTATGAAGCTCCTCATTTAAGGGCTCTTTTGAATGATAAAACTCTTGAAAAGATCTATCACTTTGCACGTTTCGATTACGCCATTTTAAAGTATTATTTAAAGGTCGATGCATCCCCTCTCTTTTGCACGAAAATTGCATCAAGGCTTTCCCGCACCTTCTCAGACAAGCACGGTCTAAAAGACATTTGTAAGCAGCTCTTAAGTGTAGACATTTCCAAAAATGAACAAACCTCTGATTGGGGATCGGACAAGCTTTCCGATAAACAAATGGAATATGCGGCCAGCGATGTGCTTTACCTTCATCGGCTTAAAGCTGCTTTGCAGGAACTCTTAAAACGCGAGGGTCGTGAATCCATTGCAAAAGCTTGCTTCGAATTTATTCCTGCTCGTTGTGAACTTGACATTCAAGGATGGAATGAGGTTGATATTTTTCAACATTAAGTATAAAAGAAGAATGACTATTCACTATGTTGTGTCAT
>DATKTE010000283.1:0-3520 GCA_035531295.1 Alphaproteobacteria bacterium | reverse complement strand
AGAGCTAAAAAATGGCTTAGGAATCCTGCAGAAAAGGGTTCTCTGAAAGCTATAAAAGCATTAAACAAGTTAAATAAACTGGAGACGATTCGGGAATGATCTTGCATAGAAGTTTGGCTCTTCCCCATAAGAGGGAAAGACCCTTTCTTTCTTGGCTTGCCAGCCGTAGCTGCATAACAGCGAAGGCTGGCGGGAGTGACGGGACTCGAACCCGCGGCCTCCTGCGTGACAGGCAGGCGCTCTAACCAACTGAGCTACACCCCCGAAGAGAATGTTCTTGGGATACCTTATGATGAGTCTGATTGTCAAGGAGAAATCAAGAAAAGAACAATTAGGCATATTGTTTACAAATCATATGAAAAAAATTTCCCCAAATGGCTAAATACAAAATTTGATCTTCGTAAAAAAAATTATTAATATGATAAATGTAGACTAAAAGAGTTGTATCTCTAATTTCACTACAAAAAACGATTGATGCTGGATTTCAAACAATTTCTATCCCGAAGAGAAAATTACCTACTTCTATTTTTAAGTGTATTGCCATAATATAATATGTATTGTAATTTTTAAAATTTTTTACTACTTAATAAAGTATAGTTAATTTATTTGATGAGGGTTCTGATGTTAAAAAATAAATTTTTTCTAGCTACAGCCAGCGTGCTTGTTCTTTCTAGCTCTTCCCTATTCGGAATGGAAGAAGAGAAGAACCAACACAACGTTGGAGCCAGGGGTGCTCTCACAGAGGAAAAAGGTACAAAGGAAGCAGAACACTTTTTAGATCCAAAAGACAGACCAGAAAGTACGAGAAGAGCCATAGACAGCTCATTTGATACAGTCTCTTCTTACACTTCAAGCAACTGGAGTCGCGAGAATGGTAATGCGACTTATAAACTCTGCGGTATTGATGATGAGAAGCTTGCACCACATATTCTTTTAACTTCACCCCCAGAAAAAAAAGATATTTATTTTATGGACATTGGTGCTGGCAATTTTCAATGGGGTTACCACATGGCTGAGGTTGTTAATGAACTAAAGAATCTTCCCGAAGATCTGACGGTCCATATCTTTAGTCTTCGAGGTGATGGTGGACCGACTACTGAAGAAAAAATTGGACGCTGCATTCTTTACAATATTTCAAAATGTAAAATTGAAGAACTTAGAGCAGCATTAAGCGAGTATAATATCGAAAATAAAGTTGATCTTGCTGTATCACATTGGACATTTCGGCATTTTGCAGATCCTTTAGGATCTTTTAAGCTAACTATTGATTATTTCCTACGACCCAAAACAGGATTTCTTTTTATGGATGGCTTTTTCACAGCTACTGAAAAAATTGGAATAAGTGGTTCAGCGTCAAACGCGAATCTTCTTATTGCTCTTCAGGAGACAAAAGCGCCTTTTTTAATACGCCATCATGATGCTGATAGGTCGCTCAATCAATTTGTTTTGAAGAGGCCTGATGATAAGCCTTCCCAACTTCGTATGAGCTACATAGAAACGATTCCCTTAAAAGGGAACTGGCAAGTGGAATCAGGAGTTGTTACACGCTTTCGCTTCAATATCCCAAATCTAAAAGCAGCATATCCTCAGTTATGCGCTATGCATCAGTCTATGGTAAGGGATCAAGACTCGAAGAAGCTTTATGGAAACGAGGAATTATTTGCCTACTTTTCAGAAAACAAGCTCTTTGAGGGACCACAGACTTATGGAGAAGCGATTTCTGCATTACCTGATGATTCCACAGGTATACCTGGAGCCGCTGAGTATTTTCGCTCCCTATATGCAAAGGAAGATCCGGATTCTAAAATGCCAGACGCTTTTACTTTCGGAGGTTCAAATAAATAATCTCGAGCCAAGCTGGCAGCGTATTTAGCAATAAGTTGGGTTATTGCGCTGACAGCTGAGGGGCTTAATACTTCTTCCGATGAATCAACCACCCGGCAACCATCACCCCAATGGCAACGCCTGTAATGATGATCGTTGCAAGTGCATTAATTTGGGGGCTAATTCCAAAACGAATACTTGAAAAAATAACCATGGGTAGCGTTGAAGAGCCTGGGCCTGCTACAAAGCTTGCGATCACAAGATCATCCAAGGAAAGAGCGAAAGCTAATAGCCATCCAGAAATCAACGCAGGTGAGATAAGCGGCAAAGTAATGGCGGTGAAAACTTTTAAAGGACGTGCACCAAGGTCAAGAGCTGCTTCTTCTAAGGAACGATCCATGTCAGAGAGCCGACCTCTGACTACAATGGTGACATAGGCCATACATAGAGTGGTGTGAGCTATAGTAATGGTTAAGATCCCACGTCCCTTTGGCCATCCAACCGTTTGCTCGAGTCCCACAAAAAGAAGCAAAAGGGCAAGTCCCGTGATGACTTCGGGCATTACGAGAGGGGCTGTTGTTAAAACACCAAAAAAACTTCGACCTCTGAATCTCCCTAATCTTACTAAGACAACAGCGGCCAGGGTGCCAAAAACGACAGCAGCCGTTGCAGAAAATACGGCGACCTGGAGACTTACCCACGCGGATTTAATAAGAACTTCATCTTGGAGAAGAGATCTATACCATTTCGTTGAAAAACCTTGCCATACGGTTACTTGACGGGATGAATTAAAGGAAAAAACAATCAGTGTGAAAATGGGCAAGTACAAAAACCCATACCCAAAAGTCATAAACGTTTTTAAAGTGGGGGAAAGTTTATTCAGCATCCAGAAACCTTATCTGACGTTCTTGAAAGCGTTGAAAAATAGCAATAGGAACGATCAGGAAAATCAGCATGAGAACGGCAAGTGCAGAAGCAACCGGCCAGTCTCGATTTGAAAAGAATTCATTCCATATAACTTTTCCGATCATCAAAGTTTGGGATCCCCCCAGTAATTCTGGGATAACAAACTCTCCAACTGCTGGGATGAGAACCAGCATAGAGCCTGCAATGACGCCGGGCATAGAGAGCGGCCAAATCACCCTTAGGAAAGCCTGAAAAGGTCGAGCCCCCAGATCATAGGCTGCCTCAACAAGCGAATGGTCAATTTTTTCTAAAGAGGCATAAAGAGGCAAAATCATAAAGGGTAAATAGCAGTAAATGATCCCTAGAATTGTTGCAGAGGGGGTATCTAAAAGAATGAGGGGGGTCGATATCACCCCAATTTTCATAAGAGCTGTGTTTAAGAATCCATGGGGGCTTAAAATACCAATCCATGCGTAAACGCGTAATAAAAAAGATGTCCAAAAAGGAAGTATGACCATCATGAGAAGCAAGGTTCGTATAGGAGGATCAGCTTTGGCAATTCCATAGGCCATGGGATAACCTATACAAAGGCATCCCAGCGTCCCAATCGCTGCAATGATCAGTGAGTCAAGATAGGTAAGGAGATAGAGTGAATCCTTTCCAATAAAACTATAATTGGTGAAGTTGAGCTTAATCACCAATACCCCTTCCTCAATCCACTGTGTAAGAGGACTATAAGGGGGAAGTCCTACCCTCAAATCAGAAAAGCTAATTTTTAACACAATTAAGA
>DATKTE010000282.1:0-3053 GCA_035531295.1 Alphaproteobacteria bacterium | reverse complement strand
CCAGCTCGTGTTCGTCACAGAATTTTTTTAGGCGCCACAGTATCAGCGGATTCATTCTGCTTTTTCTCGTTTCTACCTACTCCTTCGAACTCACAAGGGTCACAAATTTTATAGACAAGCATTGGATGAAGTGGATTCAATTCTGACCAAGAATATAATATTTTTAGAAATTCTTTACCTCGAGGGCAATCTCTGAATGCCCGCCAACATCTACCTTTTTCTAACAAGTTTTGATAGTTGCCTTTCAATTTTCACCCCAAAAAAAGAGGAGTATGGTTGATAGTTTCTTATTTTGCTTCTACCGTTACAGTGGGATTCTTGAAACTTGGGCTTTTTCCCTGTTTTTTCCTCAAATGTTTTCGCAAAAAGGGTAGCGTCAGCGTCCTCTTCCAAATATGCAAAATCGTTGCGTTGGTATGAATAGCTGCTTATTTTGTCTGAGATCCCTAACTGTTTCAGTAATTCTTTAGGAACTTTAACCCAACCATGTGCCGGATCAGAGAAGAATTTGAAAGTGAAAGTTTCCAGAATGTTATGAATTTCTTCCAATACTGGATGTAATGAATAGAAGCTTGTCATTGCAAATTTGAGCTGATGTTCTTCCTCGAGTACATCAAATTGATTATCTAAACGGTGTTCTGTCACTGTGCCGTCTGCATACTCCACTTTCACTTCAACATCTTGAAAGGTTGGAAAACCACAGCATTTCATACTTTGTTCCATTGAGTCTCCAGTTCTTCGGATTTCCTTGATTACTGCAACTTCTTCAGTTTCGCCGTGTTGTATCCAAAAATCTTTTGCTTTAACTTTTACTGCTTCTGTTTTTGTCCATTCTTTTGTCACTTGATGGTTTCCTAGATAGATTTTGATTTCAGGTAAATTTGACATTTTTTCACCCCACTTACAACCCAAAAAGGGGGGGGATTACGAAGAGTCTTAGGGGGTAGACTCTTCGTGGTTGTTACCGTTGCTCTGAAGCCATTTTATGTACATTTTCAAAGAGAATTCTGGAACTGAAACGAACTTGTTAAAGAATCGTTGCCATTCTTTTACTTGTGTTGGTGTGCCCTTAATTACACCATGAAATTTTCCATCAATCACGTTTCCTTTTAATGATCCCCTACCTGAGCAGGTGATGGAAACATTCTCTGGATTGTCGCCTAGTGTTTTCATCGAGATTTTGATATGTTCAACTTTTTTGTTGAAGTAAACAAGGTCTATGAATGCTTCAGCTAAAGATCGGCCTGATATTTGGATGTTGATGGTTTTTGCTGTTTTATTTGTTGTTGTGGTTGATATAAATTCACCCCAAAGAAAAAGAGGGAGGGTTATTTGTTTATGTATCGTTGCAAGAAAGGTATGGTGGGTTTAGGCTTCCAATAGAATTCTGTTATGTCAGGTGGGCTCCATCTGTTGCCGAGATCCCATATTTTGTTCGATGGTCCACATTCACCCAATCGTAGAGAATCTGCACATAATAAGCTGAAGCAGTGATTGCTCATATGAGCCATATTTACTAGGCAGGCTCGATACATTGAAAGATTTATGTCTATGCCGAATAATACAAGGTTTGCTTTTGGATACATTATGCTGGCCTCGAGTAGAAAACGCCCGGTTCCGACACAAGGATCCATTTGGGTACTCATTGGAAATTTCGTTGGTCGCACATGAAAAGCGGGGACATGGTTGAAAACGAGGTATCGCAGTTTGTAGTCTTCAGCGATTGTGTGGCAGATGGTCTGTGCTTCATGTTTTGTTTCTATGTCGCCATAGGTCATCTGAACCATCATGTCAACAATGGCTTTTGGTGTTAAACAAATACCATTATTTCCTCTAATTTCTAAGTCATTGTAAGCGTCGCCTAGATAGTCCCAGGGCTGATTCTTGGTTGCCACATAATAGTGCCGGAACAGATCCAGTTTGTCAATATGCTCATAGAGTTCCTTGTGTTTTTTCAGGTCTAATCCATGGAAGGGCTTGCAGCACATACTAGCTTTTGTTAGGTCAGCATTATGGACCATCCATTGTGCTAAAAGCTCTACAAGCAACTCCCAGCTTCTTAAAGCAAAATGGTGTTCTTTGACGCTGATCTCGCGAAGAATGTTATTTAGAATCGCCTTTGGCGGGCTCTTCGGATATTTTTTGACTTCGACTTTACGCATTAATTGTCTAAGGTTTTCAGTCAATTTTCACCCCAAAAAAGAGGGAGGGTTAGTCTTCGTCGTTTAGAATAAAGTTCCAGTAGTCGCGGGCTTGTTCCTCTGTAATTTTTAGTAGTCTATCTATTTCTTTCTTGAATTCGCCTTTTCTAATGATGAGGCCCATGCTTATGGATTCAAAAGCAATCAAGTTGTCACCGAACTTTTTGAGTGTCCATGCTTCCCAGCCTCCGCCTAATGTAGAGTTGACAAACACCAAGTTTTTGTAGATGAAGCATTGGCGATGCGCATCATACATCAGAAATGCTTTTTCCAGCTCTTCTAGAGAGTCATATCGTGCAACATTGAATTCGTTGTTTACGTCAACCATTGGGTCCCCGTCGCTAGCGTAGTAACTGTTACTGCTTCTAACGAACTCATTTTCTTCGCATTTAGCTCTGATTTCTTCAGATGTGATTGGATTATAACTCACTTGTTCACCCCAAAAAAAGTGGGAGGGTTAATGTTTGCTGTATTTCTGTAACGAAAACCGCGGCTCAGGCTTCAGACCTGCATCCTTCATCAGTTTCTCTAGGAATTCATCGATTTTGTTTTGTCGTCTTTTCTTTTCTGTATCAGTTCTCTTATGATCAACAGGGAATTCTTCGTATCCCCACCCGTCTTTAACTTTGGGTCCTTCAGTTTTTTTGTATTCAGGAGAGAAGAAAGATATCTTTGTGCAGTGAGCGCTTGTTGAATAAAATTTCTCTTCAATCTCAAAATCCATATGGTCTGGATGACTATATTGTCCATAACTAAAGCCAAGATGGTTTGCATAGAATTTGATGTGATATGCTCCAGCGTTTACTTCACTGAGCTCTCCTGAGCTGTATCCTTTGACCAATAATCCTTCGC
>DATKTE010000281.1:0-5516 GCA_035531295.1 Alphaproteobacteria bacterium | reverse complement strand
AGACCATCGCTTTGAAAGGCAACAGCGACCTTTCCTCCCGCATGAATGTAAGCTTCATGATTGGTGAGGGTATGGCAATGATAGTGATAGCGTTTCCCCGATTCTTGATGTTCGGTTTCTGTTTCTTGAGCCTCAAGGCATCCCACACCTGCATTGACATCAACATCCCTGCCCGCTTCAAGTCCCGCCCCCACGATATGAAGAAACTGATGGGCAAGAAGGGTTAAATCCTTATTCGCATGGATGCGGGCTGTGCGGCCAAGGTGATCTCGGAAGCCTGTTGCGGTGGTTTCGCGATGGGTCGTTGTTTCATTGATAATGTTCTGAGCTTTAATGTCTGTATCATTTCCATCAACCACCCCAGAACGGTTGATAACGCTACCCTCTGATGCAACTGCTGTGAAACCAGCACCACCAATATAGCCCTCCTCATTCAGAACATCATCCTTCGTATTGAGGACGAGAACTTTGTTCCCGACAATTTGCCCGCTGTGGTTTTTGACATCCTTCACATCGATACTTAAGTAATTGGCCATAATCCGGCCGGAAACAGTTTGAAAGGCCGCCCTAATGGCTTGGGGGAAAATTATCATGGCTGAGAGAACGGATTCGCCAAAATCTTCCATGGCCTGATACACGATTGAAGGCTCTGGAAAACAATCGGTTTCGGCAAAGGTTACCATTTCTCGGCGCTGCAGGGCGAGTTGTTCTTCAGGCTCTAGACTCTCCCAGTTCTTAATGACATCTTCTTCAGATCCTCCATGGAGTCTTATGGCATTAAGGTAGCCTTCTTCTTCCAAAACACGGGTGAGGAGTTCGGGGCTTGAAATTTTTCGGGAAAAACTTGCAAAGCCAATGGTGTCGAGCAAGCACGTCGTCACCAATTCTGCAAGCAGCACAGGATGATGGTGCATTCGCTCTCCGCCCTTCAAGTGTGGGCTTCTGATCAGCGCGATGCGGGGTGGGACGTGATGTAAGGATTTAGCCGTTATGGCCTCTTTAAAGCGTCTCAGATCTTCGGGTGGAAAATCGTGAGAGGTGAAAGATGTCTCACCCATCTGAGCGATAGCGTTTTTGGTGTCCTCTCGATCAGGTCCAAAGGCCGCATCCAGTTTTTCTTGCAGCTTTTTAGCAAGGTTCTCTAATGTCCCTGCAATAGGATTTGAAGGAGAGGTGTTATCACCACCGAGTTCTGCGCTTATCACTTCTTCCGAAGGCGCGTGGATGGGCTTGTTGGGGATGATACGAAAACCTGTTTTTCTTTGGGTATCTCGTTTCCAAAAGCTTGGTCCCATCAGTTTTTTTTCATCAAAAAACTTCGCAAGGGGGACAAACTTGGGGATGGATTTGGTGATGCCAATAGCAGTCCGATTGATGATGGAGCCGCCGTTAACATTAACAGCAACGCCTGCCGAGATTTCTCCCGTGTTATATATTCCAGGGTTATACCCATTATAGGTTTGACCGTTTATATCGATGATTCCATAGGACTTAAGTGATGCTTGTAAAACGCAACTTGGCTCACTGTAATAATCAAGTGTAGTGCTTTCCGTCCCAACTATTTTCCCATTGGAAGTATCAATAAGAGGTTGGACGATAGTCCATTGTGTTGGTGTCCAAGGCTCATACCAATGTACATTTTTGATCCCTGTTTCCGCGAAGACCCTATTTATATTAACAAAATTGCTCCCTTCGTAAGTAAAACCATTAAGGGTAGAAATCGTGCTCCCTCGGTTTTGGCCTTCCCAACACTTAATAATAGCTGTTCCTGCGGAAAAAGTAGCGCCTTTGCTAGTAAGAGGAGTTTCCACCTTTCTATTTGTATAATAGTAAAAAAACCGACTTCTTTTTGATTGTTCTATTTTGTTTTCTAGAGTCGTAGTTGGTTGTTCTTTTTCTATATTCACATTGCAAAATTTTGGAGACTTTATCTCAATTTGTCCTTCTATCGAGATATCACCATTAAGATTTGTCACATTTTGAATAGAATCGGTTTCATCGGCTTGAAGTGTAACATGGTTTTGAACGTGGGAAAATTCTGGCTCATTGAGAATGTTCCTTTGATAAAATTGAGCGTCTGGATGGTTGGTAATGGACTTTTTCTTCGCCCGCACCTTACAATCGCCCCATACTTCAATTTGGTTATAATTATCAAATCCGCCATTGCAGTCAAAAACTGTCTTACCGTAAGAATAAAATGTACCATGGTTGGTAAAAGAAGAAGCTTTGATACGTGAGCCTTTTTGGCCTTCCACTCTGGCATAATTTGTCAATGGATTGCCACCCGTGTTTAAAGTGAGAACCCCTCCAACTAAAATATCAAAATAATTGTCGAGAGCGCCATGGAATCTCCATGTGAAGTTTTCTTTTATATTAAGACTCGTGTTAAGATTATTCGGATTAAGGATAGGGCCAAGAACTGCGAGATTATGGTTGAAGCCATGGTCAACTCCTTCTAAATCCCATCCCTTGGGAACATCGAGAGTCAGTGTATCTTTGGCAGCAATGTCAACGGTGCCGATAGAAAAAGCATCTGTTCCTGTCTGATGGAGCTCAACGTTTTTGCCTGCTGTTTTTCCTTGAAGAGCTAAGTGAGGAGCCGTGATGATTACGGTCCCTTCTTTGCTCTCAACGCGTGTGTTTGGACCCGTTGTGAGGAATCTTGTTGCTTTTAAATTGACGCCTGCGTCTCCAAATATATTTTTAGGATTGTCAATTTTTGCGGCCGCAACTGTTACTTGTCCTTCGGAGAAAATGTTACCCTTATTGACAACTCTGATTTTTGGCCCTCTCAGCATAACGCCAGTGCGTCCCACAAGTTTACGCGTATTGATTAATTCTTTAGACGAGCTAATGTCTAACGTTCCATTTGATTGAAACTCTCCCCTATTTATAAAGCTTGTAAGATTGGACAAAGACAGGGATCCGTGGCTACAAACTTTTCCCGCATTGTCTAGGGTTTGCAGTTGAGGTAATGAAATTCGTCCCTGCTTCGAAAAAACGAAACCCTGGGCTCCCGTCCTCAAACTTTGGCAATGCGGCAATGAAATATCCCCGTTGGCTTCAAGCGTTCCAGCTTCAGTGTAAGATTGTTGTTTGAAAGTGATGTTCCTGAGCGAAGAAATGGTCCCATAGTTGCGCACCGTAGCGGCTTCTCCAACTTCAATATCTGACTTGCTTAAGAGCTTAGCGTCAGGAGCATTCTCAACAACAGTTGTCCCTGATACGTTGATTTTTCCCTCAGCCTGAAGGTGAGAGTTATTCTTCAAGCTGTTGTTTTCAAGATCAAGCGTTCCATCAGATATAAAATCACCCGTATTGAAAAGTGTCCCTGTCCCTGTAACAACAGAAGAGTGTCCTGCATGAATCATTTTCCGATTCTCAAATGTACCCTGTGATTGATTTCCAGTTAAAATTAAGGTGAGGGCTTTGGTCTGAATGTCACCTGTATTACTTCCTGTCTGCGTCTGGAGAGCAAGGTCTTCTTCGACGACAACATCCTTTGTGTTTTGAAAATCACCGACAGAAAGTACAGCACTCTGGGCTTTGATATCCTTATTATTGACAAGGGTAGGGATCTTGGCCGTGAGTTTCTTTTTTCCTTGCAATAAATTATTATTGGTAAATGTTCCTTCCCCCGTTAGCGTAAGGTTCTCTTCACTTCCCATCTCTCCATCATTCGTGAATAACTGTTGAACCCCAAACTCAAGATCATTTTTTGCTGCGATAACACCTGTCGTTCCATTGTTTCCGTCTTTAGCTAGAAGACAGACCGATCCTTCAGGTGAGGTAATATTTCCATTATTTTGTAAGTCTGAGACAATAACCACAGAGTGGGTATATCCTTGGATATCACCAAAATTATGAAGGGCGGTCGTATCCTTTACATTAACCTCTCCTTGAGAAACAATTTGTCCGCCGACTTTATTCTCTAATGTTCCTTTGAGATGATGGAGATTCACTTGTTTTGTTGAGGCTAGAGTTCCTCCATTTTCGAGCTCAACATTGCTTATTTGAAGAGACTCCTCTCCTTTGATACTGCCGCTTTCTTTATTTTGTAATTTTCCAGATCCATGGATATCAACGCTATGAGGAGAGTGGATTTTCCCCTGGTTACCCAATTCTTGTGCCAGGGTGAGATCAACTTTGGTTTTTCCACTGAGCGTTCCTGTATTTGTTCCCACCTGAAGATTAAAAGTCGCAGCTCCAGTTGATGCTGCAATTAATCCATCGTTTGTAAATTCAGACGTCGCTGTCAGAGAGGTTTCTTGACCTTGAACAACACCCTTATTTGCAAATCGTTTTGTATTTTTAACAGTAACATTTCCGTCTGCGATAACCTCACTTCCCGATTCATTCGAAAACTTTTTACCTTCCGTCAAAGAAAGTATGTTGCCTTCAGCTTTAACTTTCCCATGGTTTTCAAAGTCAGTTTTGACATCAACATTTTCTCCAGATGTGACAAGCCCCTGGTTCTTAAATTGTCCTAATCCATCTACCGTTATGGTTCCTGAGCTGTTTAGCTTCCCTGCACCTTGCGCTTTTGAAGCCGCGTTTGTAAAAATGCCATTAAGCGTTAGGTTAATTCCTTCTTTTCCATAAATGGTATGATGATTTTCAGCAACCGTTACGTTAAGGGAGAGAGAACCTGTGAGCGCACTCAGAAGGCCTTGGTTCATCAGTTCAACGGACGTGAGCGTAACAGATTCTCCTCGTCCTTCCATGATTCCATTATTTGTCAACTTGGATGGAGTGGTAACGTCAAGCGTGCCTTCTGAAAGGACCAGACCTGAATTTTGAAGACCACGTTCTAAATGATCAAGGGTGACTGAATCATATGCACGTATCGTCCCTTTATTATCAACCCGCTCTAAATGAGATACGATTCTGTCCGTTTTATTGATTTCCCCCGTCTCTTGATTTTCAAAGGCTCCTTTTCCTTCAAGCGTTACAACTGTGCCTCCTACCATATGACCTTTATTGGTAAATTCGTCATCCGTTCTGAGGGTCAAGGAATCTGATGCAATCAGTCCTTTAAGGTTATGGAGATCATCAAGGTTAAGCTCACTGTTAATGGGGCCGTCATTAGATCCCCTTTGAGCTTCAACTATGATTTGAGAACTTAAGACGAGTCCTTCATTTTCAAAATCCTTTTGATCTTCTGCTTTCTCCTTTTCCTTTTCCTTTTCTTTTTCTTTTTCCTTCCCTTTTTCGTTTTCTTGCGTTGAATTCCCATTCCTGGTGGTAATCTTAATTTCCTTCTCAGCGATCATTTGCCCTTGGTTCTTGGCTTTACTGACATTAACATCAATCTTCTCCTCGCTTTCCATATGCCCACGGTTCTGAACTTCTCCCACTCCCTTTACGATGAGTGCTTTTATTGAAGAAACAAGGGCCCCAGCTGAATTTTCCAAAAGATTGGCAATGTCAAAGGTAAGGGGGCCTTCTGAAGAGATCTCATCCTTATTTTTAAAATGCGAGGCTGTAACCTCTACCTCTTGGTTGCCATGAATGAG
>DATKTE010000280.1:0-6119 GCA_035531295.1 Alphaproteobacteria bacterium | reverse complement strand
TAGTTGGAAGGCGTGGACAACTCTTTACTTGGAGTCCTTTTGATAATCAGGAAGGGAATTATAACGTCTCCGTCGTGGGTAAATCCGGCTCAGGCAAATCTGTGTTCATGCAAGAACTTGTCGCAAGTACATTGGGGCAAGGTGGACAAGTCTTTGTTCTGGATGTGGGACGCAGTTTTGAAAAGACCGTAAAATTGTTAGGAGGAGAGTATATTGAATTCACGCCCCGCTCTTCCATTTGTATCAACCCCTTTACCTCCCTTCCCATAGATAATGAGGCCGAATCAGAAGATGCCCTTGCCATGTTAAAGCCTATTCTTTCTCTCATGGCAGCCCCCCGTGAAGGAACAGGAGATCTTGAGAATTCATTTATCGAGCAAGCCTTAAAGGCTGCATGGGATCGCAAGAAACGAGAAGCCTCCATCACCGATGTGGCAGACTATTTAACCGATCAATCTGAACCCTTGGCCAAAAATCTAGGTCAAAAGCTTTTTCCATACACGAAAGACGGGATCTATGGCCGTTTTTTTAATGGACCCGCAACCGTTGATCTCTCAGCAGCCATGGTTGTTGTCGAGCTTGAAGAACTAAAGGAGCGTAAAGATCTTCAAGAAGTCATTGTCCAAATGATCATTGTTCAAATCACAAACAAACTTTACCTCGGAGACCGCAAAACACCCAGTCATGTTGTTCTGGATGAGGCTTGGGATATGTTACGCGGTCGCCAATCAGGAACATTTATTGAAACCGCTGCAAGACGTCTTCGGAAATATCGAGGATCCTTAGTTGTTGGTACCCAATCGGTTAACGACTTTTATGCAACCCCTGCCGCCCAAGCCGCCTTTGAGAATTCTGATTGGATGTGCCTTTTAGCTCAAAAGCCAGAATCGATCAAGCAACTCAAGGAATCAAAACGAATCTCCATGGACCCGACCATGGAAGCCATGTTGACTTCTGTTAAAACCAAGCAAGGGCAATATGCAGAAGTCATGATCTATGGACCCCATGGTTATGCCATTGGACGACTTCTTCTCGATCCCTTTTCTCTTATTCTCTATTCAACGAAAGCGGAAGAATTTGCAGCGGTGCAGGTGCTCACGAACCAAGGCATGGAACTTGCTGAGGCCATTGAACAGGTTTCTCAACGGAGGGAGCGATGAACACTTATATTGATTGGACTTGTAAAGCTTCTCGTGCCTTTTGGGAAAACGCAATTGTTGGAATCGTGGGCTTAGGAATGATCTTGAGTGTTGTTCTCACGCAAACCCATCTTTATATCAACTACACGCCGTCATTGCCCTACAGAGCCTTTATCTGCATCAAAGCATTGACCCCGCAAAGCGGCGATTTTGTAAGCATTCAGAATCACCCAACCCATTTCTTTAATGGACTTCATTACATAAAACGGCTGAGTGGCTTTCCAGGAGATCACGTTCATATTCATCATAACCATGTGTATGTTGAGAAGACGCGGACTCGTCTTCTCACTGATACCTATCATATTGGCCCTTTACGTCAAACCACTCGAGAAGGAAACGCCCTTCACCCTCTAAAAAATACCGTCATACCTGAGGGTTCTTTCTTTGTGAGTGCCGACCACCCCCATTCCTTTGATTCTCGTTATGAGGAGTTTGGGCTTGTCAGAAAGGAATGCATTACGGCCAAGTGTTTTGGCCTTTTTAAATCAAATGTAAATGCTCAGGAAGGTAATCCATGAAAGACCTTCTTTGGATCATAATTACTTTTCTGGGTACTGAATACTCGATACTGAACGCTGCCATGGCTAAGGGCACGCGTGCCGGTGACACTCGTGTCCACGACCTTGGCATCCATGGTCATACCTTTGAGATTGAAGAACCTGATTTACTTAAACAGATAGAACATAAACTTCAGGGCTTAGAACAGGATGGATCGCTTGCGCGACATCAGTCCACTCTCCTTAAAAGAGCAACGGAGGCGATTCGCCTTCCTCACCCTGTTGCAGGAATTACAAAAGCAGCAACATCCAGAACGTTTTACTATGATCCTTCTCTTATTGTTTCTTATGACCTGAAAGACAACGAGGGACGGGTTTTTCATAGGGCGGGGACACGGTTTAATCCTCTCACAGTTCGTGCATTATCGTCTCCTCTGATCTTCATTGATGGGGAGGATGAGGCTCAAATGTCATGGGTGGAGAGCTCTCTCAAAACCAATTCACACCCAAAAATCATCCTGACCTCCGGATCGCCTTTTGCCTTGATGGAGCAATGGAAACAGCCTGTTTATTTTGATCAGGGGGGAAAACTCACAAAAAAGCTCAACATTAAACACGTTCCCGCCATTGTGGTTCAGGAAGCATTGAAACTTAAAGTTTCTGAAATTGCCTTAGAGGATACAAAGAAATGAAAATGTTCCGTATCCTTATTTTATTAATACTCGTTCTCTCTTCTTTCAGCCTTTCTGACCTCCAGGCAAAATGTGTTGGGCGTTTTGTAAACCCCATTACGGAGATCTGTTGGCGTTGTATTTTCCCCATTACGATCGCAGGAATGACGGTTGCTAAAGGAGAAGGACTCCGTGATCCTAGAAATTTTATTTGTACGTGCCCTTCTCCCCCACGCATTGGCTTTCCGATCTCCTTTTGGGAGCCCGTAAGGCTGATTGATGTGACCCGCACGCCCTATTGCATGGTCAATTTGGGAGGACTTCGAATAGGCCCTGCACATGGGATCAGAGGTCATGGGACCGTAGGACATGCCTCAAAAGGCCATATGCAGCAAAGTTTTTATCAAGTGCATTGGTATGTCTATCCCTTAATCTATTGGCTTGAACTTTTAGTTGATTTTATTTGCTTGGAAAAAGCACAATTTGATGTGGCCTATCTCACAGAGCTTGATCTTCTTTGGAATGATGATGAAACCAGTTTTATTATTAATCCAGAAGCGGCCCTTTTTGGAAACCCCATTGCCCAAGCAGCATGTGCGGCCGATTGTGCAGCTGCAAGCAGTGGATTTAGCTATGATGTTCTTTTTTGGTGTGGTGGATGTCAGGGATCACTTTATCCTTTTACAGGAACGGTTCCAGCCCATAGTGGAGGGGTTCAAGCAAGCCTTCTCCTAACTCAACGCTTTATCGCCAAACTCCATCGAGAAGGACTCTTGTGGGGATATGCAGGGGTAAAAGGACTTTGCGACAAATACCCCATGCCCATTATCCGAAAGAGTCAATACAAGACTCAGATGACCTACCCTGTTCCTGCAACTGTTGAGGGTTGCCATCCTTTAGGAAGAAGTGACCTTTTGTGGTCTGCGGGGCGGAATTTTCCCTACAAGGGCGAGGATTTTGGATACCTGATTTGGAGGAGGAGAAGTTGTTGCCTCTTATAATCTTCGCTCATTTAATGCTCATAAGCTTTATGTCTTCAGCCTTGGCTGAGGCAAACAGTCGAGACTTAGATTCTGATCACTCCTGGATCAAAGAGTTGGCCACTCAAGCAGACACGCTCGCAAAGACCCATCAGGAAGAAGCCCAATCAATTGTTGCAGGAGTCCTAGCCAATCAACATAAAAGCTGCACAGCAGCAAAAGTCCTTGCCCAAAAAGGAAATGAAATCGCTCGCAAAACTTTAGAACCAAGTGAAGATGAAGCCCGTTATCCAAAGCTTCTTGTCTTTGTATCCTTTTCTATGCCGCCTGTAACGCTGAAGACTTTGGGCTCTCAAGTTAATGCTGTGGGCGGAAACCTTGTGTTAAGAGGCCTTGTGAACGGAGGTTTCAAAGAAACCGCTGAAAAACTCAAAGAGTTACAAGAGGAAATTATCATCGATCCCACCTTATTTGAAGCTTACGGAATTACCTTGGTTCCCACCTTTGTTTTAAGAAGCGAAAGTACAAGGAAAGTCAAGAATGGGTCCTATGATCGTTTGAGTGGAAACGTTTCACTTGAGTATGCTTTGGAGCAGTTTGCACTAAGTGGAGATACCCGCCAAGTAGCGACTCAGTTGTTGCAAGACTTAAGGAGGGTGCCATGAGAAAATCTCTAGCTCTCATGATTCTTTTCTCTTCTTTTATTGGATTGGCGCTGAACGCTTCGTTCAAAGATTATGCACGAGAGCGTCAGAAACAAATTAAGAATACGACAAAAACAACAGCTCCTCAGACTATTCCAGGGTTTCAAACAGCATCTCCTCCAGAAACAAGTCTCGATAATGCCTCTCACCTCAAGGGAGCCACGGAATCCGTTTTTACTAACAATGACAATGCAAAGGCTCTAAAACATATGGCTGAGAATAGGCCTTATTTTCTTATTGATCTAGATAAAGATCCTTTGGTTAAAAATTCGACAAAATCCGTTCAAAATCCAGAAAAGGTTCTTGCCTCACCTCCTTCAAATCGCAACCAAGGAACAACTTACGCGACCAAAACCTGTAGGGAATCAAAGCCTGCCATTGAGTTTCGCTGCTCAAAAAACCTTGTTACGCCTACCATGCATATTGAACCTCCCCAGTATTTTCCGCCTGTTCAGTTGTCTACTTACTGGTGTGGATCTGGAAGCCACGGTCCTAATGATCGTAAGTGTGATTCTAGAATATATGATTATACTCCCGGAAGACACGTGCCTGAAAACGTCCAAATCAGCCCTGAAGTCTGGACGTCCGATTGTGGAGAGATGGAAGAAAAGACGAAAAAACGCGCATGCACTCTTATTCAACAAATCTGTCCCAAAGGTCGTGAAACACGCGTTGTGATGGCAGCAACAGGCCCTAACAGTACACTTACTTCCAGACAAATTACACGCAGTTGCTGGCGATATGAACTCATTTATGCGTGTGCATATCCTTCTGCCAATACCTGTGAGGCTCTACGAAAGTCAACCTGTGAGCAGATTCAATCCACCTGCCTACAGATGCTGGGGAGTGAGTGCATTGAGTGGCAACAAACATACCGGTGTTCCACTCGAGAGTGTCCCATCCATGCTGTTGAGGAAAAAGGAGGAGCGTCTACGGGTAGCTTCTCTCTTTCTCCCGCAGAAACCCCTCCACCACCACCTTCGAACAACGATATGCCAGAAGCTATTGCGAAACTGTCGATTTTTCAAGAAATTCAAGGTGAGATCAGAGACTCCCAAGGTAACATCAATTCACTCCAGATTTTTAAAGGAGAATCTCGGAAATGCACCATCGCTTTTGGAAACTTTAAAAACTGCTGCACCAACGGTAAGGGGTGGGGTGTTTCCGTCCATCTCTCTCATTGTGAGGCGGAAGAAAAAGATCTCGCGACACGGCAAAAAAACAGACTTTGTATCAAAATTGGCACCTATTGTGCAGAAAAAGCACTTGGCGTATGCATTCGCAAAAAAAAGTCTTATTGTTGTTTCCCCACAAAGCTTGCCCGCATCCTCCATGAACAAGGGCGTCCCCAAGTGGGGATAGGGTGGGGGAAACCAAAGCATCCTGAATGCCGAGGATTTTCAATAGACGAACTCTCCCGCCTTGATTTTGATCAGCTTGATTTAAGCGAGCTCTTTTCTGAAATTCTAGATAAAATTATGGAAACCACTCAAAGGACCACTTCTGTTGTAAGCGGTAATTTATCCAATCGGGTGTCTCAAATGACCCATGGTTTTAAGATGCCTGGGGACAAGGTCTCCCAAGCTAATAATAAACCTACTTCGGGAGAGTTTTAATGAAATCTCTCCACCATAAGTGTGTTCACTCTAAGAATGTCTTGATACATCTGACTTTTTGTTTACTTCTCACATCTAAGCACACTCATGCAACTTACTATGATCGTAAGGCTGAAGGATGGCATTGGTACGAGGACAAATATCAGAAAGTAGAGATCAGAGAGCAGAAAAAGAGTTCTCAAGTTGTTGAAGATCAAAAAGAAATCAAGAAAAGCGAAGGTGATAAAACTCAAAATGATCCCCGTTTACGTTTAGGGGCTTTCAAAAAAGAAGTTGAGCGTCTGAAGGCCATAGCTGTTCTTAACCCAACCTATCATAACGTCAAAGCCTATATGGTCATTCAAAAAGAACTCATGGATCGTGGAACGCGGTTTGCGCAGAGATGGATGGAGGTTGTGTATACAACGCCAAAGCTCGATTACACCTTGCGCCATCCGACCTCCCAAGCGGCA
>DATKTE010000279.1:0-2126 GCA_035531295.1 Alphaproteobacteria bacterium | reverse complement strand
AAATGATACGAATTTTTCATCAATTTCACTAATTGCTCCCTATTTTCCTTTATTTTTGTTGATTTATTCTGTGCCTTTACCTGGGGCAAGATGTAACGGCATTGTCTTTGATAGGGGACATGTGCGGCATTAGATTGTTTGCAAAGTAAAAATTTCAATTATCTGGTGCTTTTTGCGACAAAATGCTTGCATTTTTAATAATTAAACTGTATATTACATGTTAATTTAAAATGCAATTTTAAAAATACATGTATAAACGAATACAAGAATTGAATTTGAGTTCTCAAGAGACCTGTTTCTTTTGGGGCCCACGTCAGACAGGCAAGAGCACACTGCTAAAAATGCTGTTCCCTGAAGCTATTCGATATGATCTCTTGCTGTCGACTGAATATCAAAGACTTTTACGTGAGCCAAAGCTTATCCGTGAACAATGCTTGGCTGCAGGACTCGATGCCAATTCCCAGCGCGATCCGATCATAATTGATGAAATCCAAAAACTTCCTGTTCTTCTTGATGAAGTCCATTGGTTAATGGAAGAAAAGGGATTAAGATTCATCTTGTGTGGGTCAAGTGCTAGAAAGTTAAAGCGTGGTCACGCTAATTTACTAGGGGGGCGTGCCATCCGCTATGAATTGTATCCTCTGGTTTTTCCGGAAATTCCCAATTTCTCGTTAATCAAAGCACTAAATTCCGGACTGATTCCTCGCCATTATGATGGCGGTAAACCAGAGCGGTTGATCCAGTCGTATGTCGGAGATTACCTTAAGGAAGAAATCGCGGCCGAGGCTTTGACACGAAATATTCCCGCTTTCAGCCGCTTTCTTGAAGTGGCTGCTCTGTCGAATGGAGAGATACTTAATTACACCAACATAGCACGTGACTGCGGGGTTACCAGCCCTACAGTCAAGGAATATTTCCAGATCCTGGAAGACACACTGATAGGGCGACAATTACCCGCCTTCCAGAAAAGGAAAAAGCGGCGGTTAGTAACTAGTCCGAAGTTCTACTTTTTTGATCTCTCCCCAGTAATTTACCTCACTCGCCGGGGTAAGGTAGTTCAAGGCTCTGAGCTTTTTGGCCGGGCATTTGAACACTATATATGGATGGAAATCGTGTGCCATTCGAGTTATTCGGAATTGTTTTACCCGATTTCTTATTGGAGGACTGCTTCTGGGTTTGAAGTTGATTTCATACTCGGAGATCATGAAATTGCGATTGAAGTAAAATCTGCTGAATTAGCCAGCACAACCCATTTAAAGGGGCTACGCAGATTTAAGGAAGAATATACAGTTCGGCGAAGCATTTTGGTATCATTGGATTCAAAACCACGTAAAACGGAGGATCAAATCGAAATACTACCCTGGCAGATATTTCTGGAAAAGCTTTGGGGTGGAGAAGTTAATCGAAAATGAAGTAGGGGACATTGTGAACCCTAACTCACAGGCGTTTTGATAAGGGGAATTATCTATTTCGATGTTATCCAAATTATACAAGGCAAAGCAAAGACAGAATATATAAATTGTGATCTCAACCGGATGCAATAAGGCTGACAAGAAATAATTACGATTCGAGAAATGCCCTGTAGCCCTTATATGTCATATAGATATCTCCTTTGTGGGCGATCTCGAATGGGGAGTGCATAGAAAGAACCGGAGGACCGCAGTCAATAATCTCCATGCCATATGTGGCGAGGAATTTTGCCACTGTACCACCACCACCTTCATCCACCTTTCCTGTCTCCCCTGTTTGCCACACAACCTTCTTTTTATTAAATAGTTTTCGAAGCCACCCAACATACTCGGCATTGGCATCGCTTGCACCATATTTACCCCCTGAACCAGTGAATTTTGTCAGGCATATTCCATAACCAAGCCGTGCGGCATTTCTCTTTTCGTGAACGTCCTGAAAATCTGGATCAAGAGCACTACTTACATCGGCTGAAAGAGCCCTTGAATTCATCAAAATTTTGTGAATCTCGTGGTAAAGTGGTTCCTTGCCATGAGAGACCATGAGATCGGCCAAGACACTTTCTAAAAATCTGGATTTTGCCCCTGTTGCTCCGTCACTTCCAATCTCTTCTTTATCAACGAACAGAACCAGGGCTGTTTTCTGCGGATTATTAATAT
>DATKTE010000278.1:0-2876 GCA_035531295.1 Alphaproteobacteria bacterium | reverse complement strand
ACGCTTGTTCTTCTCTATTTGATTTGTGTAGTCTGATTCCTTCATCTTGCTAACACAAAAGGCGCAATTGTTGACGCATTTTGGAGTAGGAACGCAAACTGATAATGATTGAACTTCCATTTTACCACTCCCCATTTCTGCGACCCTTATTCCGGCAAGCGTTCTTACGTCCTGCCTTCTTACGGTCAGTCATTGCACCAGTCTTGAAGCTGAGATTGTGCCGTCCGAGCTTCCCTGCTTCTGAAGCATAGTCAACGGATACCTTCAAAGAGTTGCTTTTGGTTGGCTGTTGGATTGCGTACATGGTCGTTCTCCCGTGTCATATGTAGCAAGCGTTATTGCTTACATATATAGAATCAATTTAATATTCATTTTTTCAGAACTATCTGGAAATTCTGGTTAGTTGGATTAAAGTTTTTATGCTGCCTTCCGTTCCGCAAGAGCATCATTTGCCCTTTTCATAGCAAAAAAGATTTCCTTAGAAGTTGCCCGATGATTCCAAGCCTTCTTCAGAACCCTACGAAGTTCCTTGGCAACCTTTGTTCCGTACATCTCTCGTGCTATATGTTCATTCTTTGCATGGACAGCAGCGGATATTTCCATTTGCGAAGCTTTATTCAGATAATCATAACTTGGATTATTGTAACTCATGGTCAATTCTCCTGTGTGTTTGGGTACATATATAGAATCAACCAAAATCTATTTATTTCAGGCAATTGTTGACATTCTTGATTTAATATTTGCCTCTGAAAGATCTTTGCCTTCTGCTTCCAAAGACTGAGTAGCAGCAAAGAATTTAGACATCTGCTTGTTCCTCAAAACATCCCGACGAGCCTCAGCACGGGCAATCCTGCGAAGCACCTTTGGAGTTGCAGCCGGAATTTCATCCCACAAGCACCACGATTCCTGTGCGTCCGATTCTGAAATGCCTGTCTCTTTGGCATATGCAGCAACCCAATGCTTCATAACATAGTCGTGACCTTCGTTGCCTGTCAAAACATCTTCATCTCTCAAAGCAGCAGCAGCACGACCTAGAAAAGATAGAGAAGCAACGTACTCTTCTTCGCCTCGATCTTCATCCTCGTAGTCTTCTCGACCAAGGAAACCGGCAACGAGCATATCTTCAATTGCTTCAGCGTTAATCACTTCTGTATTCATCAGGTCAAACATTCTTTATTCTCCGTGTGTTGTGTAAGCCACTATTGACTTACATATATAGAATCAATCCAAATATGATTTTTCAAGATAAAATAAAAGAAAAGCCCCTCAATTTTAAGAAGGGCTTTTCCTGTATCTTATTCTCTTATTCAATATGATCTTATGTAGGGCGTCCCCTTAGTGTTTACCTACCGTGTCAAGGAGGTAGCCCACGTTTATTTTTGGCAACGGGTATCAGGGATTTATTCAAACAGGCTGAAACGTCTCCCAGCACAAGCGATTCTGTAACATTCACCCACAAGAGGACGAACGACAGAACTGTAAAGACATTGATGTACATATTCGACCTCCTTTCTTCATAGATAGAATCAATCACTTTGACTTTATTCGCTGTCTTTTTGATCTTTTTTTCGCTGCTGTCCTCTTTTTTCTTTCTGCCCTACTAATGTCAGAACCAAGAGAGCGTGTGCTAGGTTGAGTCCAAGGATTACTCTCAACAGCACTCCACGCACTATTTACTCCATGATGATATCTGAGTATATATATTCCGTTTTCGTGGTCAGCATCAGACATTTCGATTCCCCTTAGCTTTGATGACTTGGATTTTGGTTCCATCGGCAATATCGGTAATTTGTATCTTAGACATTTATTTTCTCCCATATAGCCACCCATAGACAATTCTTTAACTTACATATATAGAATCAATCAAGAACAATTTATTTCAGAACTTTTAACAAGATATTCAAAAAGATCTGTGCGAAACGAATGAACTGAACCGTATTGATTACCAGAAAGATCCTTCGCTACCCACCTTCCTTCCTCTTCTCTTTGAACAACATAAATTATCTGTCTATCTTGAGTAACAACATACGCTCTGTTCTCTACCACTTCGACAAACCGCATCCCGTTCCTACTTACCATGTCAACGTTAGGCATTTGATTTTCTCCCGTGTATAGAAAGCAAAGAAAGGATTGTGTTTTGATACGCTTGCCTCTCACTTGCCGACCTTGTGAGCTTGATTTCAAACTTCAAACTGTCAATTCTGTTTTTCAGTTCGTTAGCCGACATGATCTATCTCCCGTGTTTGTAAGTCATTATTAACTTACATAGATAGAATCAACGCAAAACGGAAAATTTCAGATTTATTTTTCAACTTCTACATGAAAATTTTTATCGTGTGTAGAATGAACCCAACGCATCGCCCTATCGTTACCGTTCTCAATCCTTAGCCACAAACCACCCTCCGAAGAAAAAGCAACCCTATCGGCAACCTGAGAAATAGTCCATCCTGTAGAACCATCCCTCTGTACTCTTTCTTTTCCCTTTTTAGATAAGCCTGTGAGTATGACTGATTTGTTTAACATTTCACTTCTCCGTGTTAGGTTACATATATAGAATCAATTACTTTTACCAAATTTTGACAATACTTTCGATTTCTTCTACGTTTATGAAGATTGGCTTTTTCAAAGTACTCGCTTCCCAACTTATTGATTTCCCCAGAGAATCGTTAGAAAAAATCAAAGACTGAAAAAAGTAGTATTCAACATGACCTGATTTGTAAATAATCTTCGTATTCGGAACCTTAAAGAAAAGACCTACAATTTGCAAAAGAACTGCAATAGGTGTAGTGATAATAGCACCAATAACAACAACAGCCTTTGTCATTTTATTTCTCCCATGTCAAAGGCTGTTGTTGTTATTGGTGCTATTATCACTA
>DATKTE010000277.1:0-6319 GCA_035531295.1 Alphaproteobacteria bacterium | reverse complement strand
CCAAAAGCTTCTCAAAGCGCTCCAGATCCACCATTCCCGCTTCATCTAGGACGAGGATGCTTTTCTCATTGTACTGACACCGACCCTCCTCATAGGATTTAAGAAATTTGTGGAGAGTGGTTGAATTTATTCCACTCTGCTCAAGATTCTGGGCGGCTTTTCCTGTCGGGGTGAGCCCATAAACTCCATAGCCTTCCGCCTTCCAAATTTCATGACACACGCCTAAAGTAGTTGTTTTCCCAGCTCCAGCAATTCCCACAACACATTTGATTTGTCCCTCATCAACAAGATGATAGATCGCTTTGACCTGATCTTCAGAAAGCCCATTGTGTTCTTTCAGCTCTTCATTGGCTTGGTTAATTGCATTTTCTGTATGGCGTGAATCAACCCCATGGGACTTCACATTCCCTAATCCTTCCGCAGTCTCCACTAAGGACTTCTCTGCTGTCAGCATACGGCGAGTCGTGTAAATGGTCTGCTGCTCGTTTTCTGGATCATACCATAAAGTGAAGAGCTCTTTTGAATTGAGAAGCTTCGTTTCCAGCCGATTAAATAGCTGAGCATCGTCTACATACTGGTGGAGTTTCTTTTGCACATCTGCCCACATAAAGGTGCCATGGTGCTTTGTGACGATCTCCAAAACAACCTCAGGGCTTCTCACAATACGATAAAGATTGCGAAGCTGAACATCGTGGAAGGCTTGTGTCTTATCTGTTGCAGGACTGATTGAATTTTGGTGTCTTTTTTCTTGTTCTAAAACCCCCTTTCCCATTTTAGGTTGAGGTTCCATCTCAATGCCCCGCGCTTTGTTAGAGCGATGATCAATCTGAACATCATGGCCGTTAAGCTTGAGATGGAAATTGGAGTAGTGAGCCCATTGCTCGCGAAGCTCTAAAAGCAAAGCTTTTTGATTCCACTCCAATTCCTTTTTAGAACATAAACCGTGTTCATCTAAGCGTCGTGTCGTCACCGCAACGTGACAATGGGGTTTAGGCTCACCGGTTTCTTCATCCACGTCGAAATGGAAGTTCAGCTGAGCGGCCATTCCTCGCCCACAAAGTTGATCCTGAACAAACTCTCGCGCCAGAACCTTGTTCTGCTCATCTGTGAGTTCTCGATGAAGAGCGAATTCAAATTCTCTCCAGACTTGAGAGTCTTTTCTTTTCTCAGCAGCTTCAACGATATCAACAAGAGCCTGAACGCCTTTCTGACGATCTTCCACCATCAGCTTTTGAATATCAACTGCCCATTGAGGCGCATCCTTGGATAAGAGAAGTTCCACATGTTGTACGGGCTTGTCTTCATAATTAAAGGTCTGCCCTGTTTGCTGATCATACAGCTCGCACCCGGCACGATAGGCAATGGCATTTACCGTATTTCGGCTACTTCGAGAAAGAATCTTTGCGCTGAAGTGATAGAGTGCCACTGCTTACCTGCCCCCACTCAAATGTCGTCTGTGTGGCTTGACACAAAGCGCCGTTGCCGAAGGCAACACATAAGCGCGCATGGTAAGCTTTTAAAAAAGCCCTCCATGACAGACTTATCGATCTTCAAATATCGATTTTTATCCCTTGGTATACTCATATCTACTTATTTATCTATTTAGATTTTTCAATGAATTAGATTGAAAAATAATAACAAATTTGCTATGTTAAGTCATCATAAAAACAAAAAGAGGCTTTATCCTATGACAGACCAACTCAGCCACATTGATGAGAAAATTCATCAGCTCAAAAAGAAACGAGAAAAAGTTCAGGCACAGCATGCCCTTTCCTTCATGAAGGAAACACAAAAGCTCTTCAAGGAAGAGTTTTCCGCTGAACTCGCTCTCACAGTGATGACAGAAAGCTGGGGAACGGCTCCTGAAACGAAAAAGGAGAGTTGGAAAAAGAGATCCCAGACCTTTCCCAGTTCTCCTTTTCAAACTCATGGAAAAAAAGATCCGACAATTGAGCCAACAGATCACCAAAGCTGAAGGAAAAAAATATAGGATCATGAACAAACTCGAGATCACTTCTCACGGCTTTAGGCGCGCACGCACGAGGTCTTTGATCCAGCTCGGTGGGCTCGTTGAAAAATCAGGCTTACTTGAAACATTTCAAATCAGTTTAGGAGAGGACCTTCAAAGAGATCCTGAAACAAAAGAACCCGTCGCCGCTCTGTTTAAAGGATTATTGGTTTTGAATGAAATTGCAAATTCTGATGAGATGCATCTTTCTCTCTGGACAAGCCAAGGTCTTGAAGCTCTTGCAAGTTCAAAAAAGTAATAATAATTCTGGCACGAACAAATTTTAAGGAATACAGAAGAGTGTAATTTGCCGTCTGTTTCATCCAGTTCTTAAGAGGCCCTATTCCCAATGCCCAACACTGAAAAAGTTCATATCGATGTTTCTCTTGTGCGTCGGCTGATCGCCACGCAATTTCTGCAATGGGCCGATCTCCCGATCAAGCCGGTCAAATTCGGCGGATGGGATAACCGAACATTTCATCTCGGTGAGCAGATGCTTGTCCGTATGCCGAGTGCCGAAGAATATGCAACGAAGGTGGAGAAGGAACAAAAGTGGTTGCCTAGATTAGCTCCTTTACTGCCCCTTCCAATTCCCACGCCTTTGGCAATGGGAGAACCTGGTGAGGGCTACCCATGGCATTGGTCTGTCTACCGATGGATTGAGGGAGAAGCCGCTGCATTTACGCACATAGCCGATCTGGATGGCTTTGCAAACAGCCTCGCTCAGTTTCTCATTGCCTTCCAACGCATGGATACAACCGATGGACCTTTACCTGGACTAGATAGTTTCTCTCGCATAGGAGGGCTGGCAGCCTACGATAATGAAACACGACAGGCAATCGTCGCCCTAAAGGACAAAATCGATGTCAAAGTTGCGACAGAGCTCTGGGAAATGGCACTTGAGACCACGTGGGAAAGATCGCCAGTGTGGGTTCATGGTGACATCAGCGCTGGCAACCTGCTCGTGCAAGAAGGAAAGCTGTGCGCGGTCATTGATTTTGGAGGGCTGGCGGTCGGTGACCCTGCTTGCGATCTAGTCATCGCTTGGAAATTTTTCCAAGACAAAAGCAGGGAAGCCTTCCGCGAAATGCTTCCTTTTGATGATGGTACATGGGCCCGCGGGCGCGCCTGGGCCTTATGGAAGGCCTTGATTATCACGGCTGGTTTTGTGGAGACAAACGCTGTTGAGGCCGCACAATCTGGACGCACCATTAATGAAGTACTTGCCGATTACAAGTGTGAGCGATGAAGACTTGGTGGGTGGAGAAAGGAATCATCCTTGGATCGAGATTTCTTAAATATGATTGAAAAAAGAAAACCTATCAAAAGAAAGGCTTTTAAAGGTCTCCCTTTTTCAAGATTTGGCCCTCCTGCTCTTCTGGCTTTCTTCATAGGATGTGGTGTTGGTTTTTCGCTCTATCCTACCTTAAACGAAGGCTGGGTCGCTTCCTCAACGGAAAAAGCTCACATCAATGTCTGTTTTAGTCCTGAAGGTCAATGCACAAATGGTATTATTTCAGCCATTGAGGATGCAAAGACCTTCATCTTTGTGATGGCTTACTCATTCACCTCTCTTCAAATTGCACAAGCCTTGGTTGATGCTTATGAAAGAGGCGTTGATGTGAAAATTCTTATCGACAAATCTCAGATTCGAAATAAATACTCTCATCTTCAGTTCTTTTCTAAAAGTGGAATTCCCGTGTTTATTGATCCAGCTAAAGGCATTGCTCATAACAAAACGATGATTTTGGATGATCGTTTTGTGCTTACAGGTTCCTTTAATTGGAGCAAGGCCGCGAATTCTAAAAATGCTGAAAACATTCTTCTGATCGATGATCCTTCTCTAGCTCAAATCTATAAAGAGAATTGGAAAAAAAGAGCTATGCTTGCAAAGCGACATTCTCTTCCAGAATTGGGCAGAAAGTAGCTGAATTTAAAAAAATTGTCAGAATGGGTGAAGCCCTTTTTAGGAAGGCATAAAAACGACGAATTAGATTGATTTAAATTACGCAAGCCACAGGAAACTAAAGCTAAGCCTACAAGAAAACAGTGAAAGGGTCGCTATTCCGTAACCCTTATCACTGTTTCTGTACCATCCACATGCCATCTCCTTAATACTCGTCTTCATCCTTTCTCTCAAAAATCTTAACGGTTTAGCTTAGCGAAAAGCCAATGAATCTATAAGCTTTTAAAGATGTAAGGATCAAGAGAGTTGGTACCAATCTTAACCAATTCGCTTTCTTCCAATGAGGGCGTCAGACTTCGGACTCGGGGTGCTCACGTATTTAAATACGCTCCGCGCCCCTCGCTTCGTCTTCCTGCTCATTGTTTGAAAGCAAAATGGTATTACTCTTCTGGCTCTTGATTAAGCCCGTTCTCTTGCTCCCATTCTTCATGAACCTCCATAAGCTCTCTCAGGTCTGATCGAGCCAATTCTAGCTCGTACCAAGCCTTACCGATAAGCTTATGAACGTTTTTGATTTGAAAAATTAAGAGTTGAGAAATTTGCTCAAGATGAGCTATCCTTTGCTCAGTCATTGTGACTCCTCGAAGTTACGATGATCAGTGGGACAAAGACGTTACTAGCGTTCTTTGTTCCACGCTATCTCACAACGAGATAACCATATTAGTTTAATGGCTTTTTCCTAAAGATCAAGAAAAAATTTTAGAAAAATTTTCCAGGATTTTGATTATACTTTTGAGAGGAAATTGCCCCCAACACTCACATATCACCAATGATTATAGGGATGTTTTTACGAATAACCTATCCATTGAACCATTTGATTGAATCGCTCCATATACACATCTATTTTCACTAAATCTTTTACCTGATGGGATAGCATAATATCCCAATCCGCTTTTGTTTCCTCAAACACGTGTGGCAAGATATCATGGATATTTTCAGGATAATTCAAACCTTTATGGCTGAATTTTTCCTTGGAGACTTTGTGAAGTATATCCATATCAAGCCCTTGCCTTTGAAAAAGATCTTGAAGGTGGACAACATCATATAAATCTCTGGGGCGAGTTCTTTGAACCAATGCACGTAATTTTTCAGCAAAGATCTCATATAAAGAATAGCAGGTTACATTCGTGGAGCACATCAACTCATCCGAATACCCGTGTATTAAAGGCAACTTTATGGGATCAAGGATGAGTATTTCTTCTTTGGAGATATCAAGTTTTATCTTAGGGAGAGATCCAGATGGCATGAGAGGACCTTGATAGGGGATCTTAATTTGGATGAATAGTCCAGCTTTATCTAGAAAAGGGGATATGACAAGATTTTCTCTTTCAATCCTTACTGCAAATTGATCAAAAATATTGTCAAAACAAATCAATAACTGTTCTTTTATGTAACCAACCTCAACGGAGGCATCGGGAATAACTGTGTAATCTAAATCTTCGCTGAAACGATAATCTCCAAAATAGCATTTCTTCAAACATGTCCCACCTTTAAAAACCCAATCATTTTTTAGGTTTTGATTTTGAGTAATGGACCATATTAAAAGACTCAAAACATAATCTTTTTCAATTGTTGATAAGGGAAGGCCCGTTGTTTTTTGAACTCTTAAAAGCTCCGTTTTCTTAATCATCTATTTTATAATCCTTTAGACGTGCAGGTACCCTTAAATTCCAGCGACTTATGGCTTTTGTACAGGGTGATTGGGTAGACAGTGAAGAGTAACCTTTACTTATATTTTTATAACAAAATTCAATAAGGGACTTTTCATCAGGAGCTAGCAATTCTAAAAGAAACCCCAAACGCTTTAAGACAGACTTATTGGCTATTTTTTGAGTATATTGATCCAGTAAATGAATATCTTTCAATTCTGATCTAAGGTAAGACTGTGTAATATCAACCATCGTCTGGGCTGTATAGTCATCAGGAAAACTTAAAAAATCTAAAAGGGTCTTATGGGGATCGCTTAAAAGAACTTTATTGTTTTCAATCCATTCGATTTTCAACCCAAAGAAGGACTCGTCTTTGACTTGACTTAAAACATATTCATGTTGCGAAACGGATTGTGTCTTCTTGTGAACAGGACGCGTTGTCATAACCCATGTCTTTAAAAATAGCTGGTCTGTTAACCCCCAGAAATTAGCCGCTGTCCAACCACCAATATAACACGGTGCATATAATTCATTTGCAATAATCCATGGATTTTCATCAGTAAATGAAGGGTCTGAAGATTCCAGAGGAACAACTCGATAAAGGCCCGTCTTTAATTTTTTTATCCAACCTTGTTTCGATAGACGCCATAACATATGGCTTGCCTTTTCGCGGGAAACCCCAAAGGCCTCTTGGGC
>DATKTE010000276.1:0-5484 GCA_035531295.1 Alphaproteobacteria bacterium | reverse complement strand
CACAGGTTCAGCCTATTATGGGCCCGGCGGACGCCCATATTCCCTGTCCTATAGACGTTCCGGTCGGTGGAGCTACAGTATTTGTTCTGGATGTTGAACAGTTTATTAAGGTGTGACGATATGAATCTACAGTTAGTACGTTTGGAGAAGGCGGCACGTGAAAACCGATTGGCACATCTCTTACTGTTTCATGGAGGAAGTGCATTGCATCAGAGGGAGGTGGCTCTCCGATTAGCGCAGATTTTAAATTGTAGTCAGCCTACGCCGGAGGGACCTTGCCAAGAATGCTACGCCTGTCATAAGATTATCAGTGGAAATCATCCGGATGTTTTATGGTTGAAACCGTATAAGACGACCATCGGGATCGAACAGGTCCTCGCGTGGCAACAAAAGGTATACCTGAAGCATTACGAGGGAAATTATCAAGTTTCTGTCATTGAGCAGGCGGATTTAGTGACGTTACCGGCAGCAAATGCCTTATTGAAGGTTATTGAAGAGCCGCCAGAGCGAACTGTTATAATATTATGTGCCCAAAATGCTGAAGGAATTTTACCCACGATACAGAGTCGTGCACAGCTTGTTTATTTTCCCAATCTTTCCGAAGAAACTTGGCTAACGGGAGTGGGAGAGGTGGATCAACAAGAAGCTGTTCGGGCCTTTCGGTTAAGTGGGAAAGACCAAAATTTGGCGACAGCTATTCTAAAGCATGGTGTGCCTTTGCTGCAAGAATGGGTCGAAAAGTTTTGGACCGCTGTAGATGAAAGAGATTTCCTTAAACTTTATCCTCTTTTCCCGATTGATAAGAAGCAAGCCGTTCTTTATTCTCAAGTCATGGCGGTACGGGCCCAAGAAGGGATTCAAAAAGGTACTAGCCGTCCTTATGAGCTTATGGCGATCGGAAAAGCGACTGATTTACTACGACAACAAGTAAATCCGAGACTTGTGCTTGAAGTGTTAGCTTTAGAATTATTCCAACAAGGAGGGGCTCTCTGTGATTGATGTTGTAGGTGTTCGCTTTAAACACGCCGGTAAAATATATTATTTCTCCCCGGGAGACCTTAAGCTTGCTGCATCTGATAAGGTGATTGTTGAAACAGCAAGAGGTGTTGAATTTGGTGAATTGGTCATCCCTTCTCGTCTTGTTACTGACGAAGAAGTGATTCTGCCTTTAAAACAGGTTATGCGTAAGGCAACGACAACGGATGAACAGCTTGTTGAGCAGAATAAAACAAAAGAAAAAGAAGCTTTCCAAATTTGCTTGAAGAAAATTCCTGAACATCAATTGCCAATGAAATTAGTCGATGTTGAGTATACGTTTGACGGTAATAAGATTATTTTTTCCTTTACGGCTGAGGGGCGAGTTGACTTCAGGGAATTGGTTAAGGACTTAGCTGCAATATTTAGGACTCGTATTGAGCTACGCCAAATAGGAGTGCGCGACGAAGCTAAAATGCTCGGGGGGGTCGGGTCTTGCGGACGGATTCTTTGTTGTACTTCCTTCTTAGGAGACTTTGAGCCGGTTTCAATTAGAATGGCTAAGGATCAAAAACTCTCTCTTAATCCGACTAAAATTTCTGGAATTTGTGGTCGTCTCATGTGCTGCCTTAAGTATGAAAATTGTTGTTATAAATCCGAAGACAAAGAGCATTGCATACGTCGCAACGCTCAAGTAGGGGAAAAGATGCCCGAAGCTTCGGATGAACAGAACCCTCGTGCGGACAGCGCCTTCTCTGCTAAAACCGACGGGAGACTGCAACGCAATAGGAAAGGGGAAAAGCTCAAAGGAAAGTGTGAGAGAGTATGAGTCAGTTGACCCAAGCACTTACAGAAGTGGAAGAAAAATTGCGTTCCCTTCTTGAAGAGGTTAACCGTTTAAAACCTTATGTTCAAGCTCTGGAGGAAGAAAATATAAAGTTAAAACGGGAATGGACCCTTCCTGAAAAGGAAACAGAACGCGTTATTGCCAATGCTGAACATATTCAAGGAGTCGCTCATGATAATCTTGTGCGCCTGTATCAAGAAGGTTTCCATGTCTGCCACCTTCATTTTGGGCAACCGTTAGAAGGGGATTGCCTGTTTTGTATGGGCTTTTTAAGGAAAGATTAGTTATACCAAGCAAGGAGTCGAAAATATGTTGGCTAAAGGTACGTTGTATGTATGTGCGACGCCGATTGGAAATTTGGGAGATATCACCTTGCGGGTTTTAGATACGTTACGGGAAGTAGATTTGATTGCTGCTGAGGATACGCGTCATTCTCGAAAACTTTTACAACATTACCAAATTACTACGCATATGACTAGTTATCACGAACATAATGAAAAGAAGAAGTCCCTAGAATTGTTGGAGAAGCTTAAGTGCGGCCAAACGATTGCGCTTATTTCTGATGCAGGCTTGCCAGGGATTTCTGATCCGGGATGTGAATTAATACGTCTTTGTCAGGCGGAGAATATTCCAGTCGATGTCTTGCCTGGACCTAATGCAGCACTCACGGCTTTGGTGTTATCTGGAATGCCGACGGAGCATTTTGCTTTTCACGGATTTTTACCTGCTACAACAGGAGCTAGGAAAAGAAACCTTGAGCAACTGGCTAATCTTCCCCAGACGCAAATTTTTTATGAGGCCCCCCATCGTTTGGTAGCAACTTTACAAGGAATCACAGAGTATTTTGGGGAACGTGATGTGGCTATCGTGCGCGAATTGACAAAATTACATCAGCAGGTGCACAAGGGAACCGCCTTAGTGTTAAAAGAAGCCTTCGAACATACCGCACCTCGTGGGGAGTGTTGTATCGTTATCGCACCCTACGTCCCCGTGAAACCAGTCGGAGGCCCGGAAGAATGGTGCCAAGAGGTCATAGAAGGAATAAGCCGAGGATTAAGTAAGAAAGATGCCATGAAAGAAGTGGCGAAGCGTTATGGGGTAAGGAAGTCAGAAGTTTATCAAGCACTTCTGACGCCCAAGGATGGCCAAGTGTCCCCACCGATCTGACTGAATTGAATGAAAAAGAAGGCCGCAAAGGCCTTCCGAGTTTAAATGCTGATTGTCAGTCAGTTTAGTGTTTTCGTCTATGTAATTAGGGTGTGAAAATTAAACGGCTTTTGATGCAACGCTGCCAGACACGGTTTCTCCCATGGCAATTGCACATTCACGACAGACGTTTTTGCCGTGAAATAGTTGGTTATCACTCGCATTACCACAAAATACACAAGCGGGCTCATACTTTTTTAGAATAATTTTTTCTTGATCCACGTAAATTTCCAGAGCGTCTTTCTCGTCAATACCTAAAGTACGGCGAAGTTCAATCGGTAAAACAATACGTCCAAGTTCATCTACTTTTCTCACGATTCCGGTTGATTTCATCATTCAATTTTTCAACTCCTCTTTACAACAACATTCGACATGAAACTACAGACTTATGATACCAATCGTTCCATTTAAAGTCAACCCATTTTTTTATATTTCTTTAACCATTTAAGAAATATAGGCCTCCTTCATATAAACTTCTAATTATGGGTATACTTGACAAATCTGAGTTCCTATACTATAAATTCAAAGATAATTGAGATGGGGGACGTTTTGGTGAAATATTATATTACAACTCCAATTTTCTATCCGAACTCAAGTCCGCATATTGGAACGGCTTATACAACGGTTGCAGCTGACGCGCTTGCTCGCTATCATAGATTACTAGGGGATGAAGTTCGCTTCTTAACTGGTACGGATGAAAACGCACAAAAGATTGTTCGCACCGCCGAAGCAAATCATATAGACCCTAAGATTTATGTTGATGGCGTGGTAGAGCGTTTCATGGAATTGTGGCTTGCCTTAGATATTTCTTATGATGACTTTATTAGGACGACAGAGGTACGTCATCAAAAAGTTGTTCAACAAATTTTTACTAAGCTATACGAACAAGGAGATATCTATAAGTCTGAGTATAAGGGCTGGTATTGTACCCCTTGTGAAACGTTTTGGATGGAAAATAAATTAAACGAAGGCAAATGCCCTAATGCGGATTGTGGCCGAGACGTGGAACTGCTCAAGGAAGAAAGTTATTTCTTCCGCCTTTCAAAATATCAAGATGCCTTACTTAAACACATCGAAGAGCATCTAGAATTCATCCAACCGGTTTCCCGTCGCAACGAAATGCTACGCTTTATTGAAGGTGGCTTAGATGATCTCTGCGTTTCGCGCACCACATTCCAGTGGGGAATTAAAGTACCCTTTGATCCAAAACATGTTGTATACGTATGGCTGGATGCACTAATTAATTATATTTCTGCGTTGGGTTACCCAGATGGAGAAAATTATAAACGGTATTGGCCTGCTGATGTACACATCATGGGAAAAGATATCGTGCGTTTTCATGCTGTGATTTGGCCAATTATTCTTATGGCCTTAGATATTACTCTACCTAAAGTTATCTATGGGCATGGCTGGTATCTTACCAAAGATGGAGGGAAAATTTCCAAATCTCGAGGAAATGTACAGGATTCCTTTGAGCTGATTCAAAGATATGGCTCAGATGCCATCCGATATTTCTTATTGCGCGAAATGCAAGTGGGAACAGATGGTACATATTCTGAAGATAACGTGGTTGAACGATTAAACAGGGATTTGGCTAATGATTTTGGAAATTTCGTATCTCGGAGTTTAGCGATGGTTGTTAAGTATCGGGATGGGATTGTTCCTCGCCCAGGGCAAGACGGCTCACTGGAGCGAGAGTTAAAGGCGTTAAGTCGTGAGGTTAAAAAAGCTGTCGAAAAAAGGCTTGAGATTTTCGATCCTGCGAGTGCACTTGAAGAGATCTGGCGCTTTGTGGCACGTTGTAATAAATATGTTGATGAAACAGCCCCCTGGGTTCTTGCAAAGCAGGAGGAACAGTGGGAACGCTTAGATACTGTTCTTTATACGTTCATGGAGTGTATACGCGTTATGGCGGTTTTGACAGCCCCATTTATGCCGGGATTAACGCCGAGAATTTGTGCGCTCCTAGGCCTTGATGAGGGGCTCATTCGCTGGGAAGAAGCGGATCAATGGGGTATATTAGAACATGGGACACAAGTGCAAAAGGGAGAACCGCTTTTTCCAAGGATTGATATTTCGCAGTATACGACAACAGAGGAGACAAAAACAGTGGATCAAGATCGAAGCACAAACCAAATTCAAGCTCAAAAAGAAACTATCGAACCTGTTCCATCGCTCGAATTTGAGCCTATCAAAGAAGAAATCGGCATAGAAGATTTTACCAAATTAGATTTGCGGGTCTGTAAAGTCCTAAGTGCAGAGAAAGTAGAAAAGACTGATAAACTTATGAAGTTGGAAGTCGAAGTAGCCGACGTTGTGCGCACGGTGGTCTCAGGTATTGCTAAGCACTATGCTCCAGAAGATCTAGTAAACAAATATGTGGTCTTGGTGGCTAATTTGAAACCTACCAAGCTGAGGGGAATCACATCCCAAGGCATGATATTGGCAGCCTCACA
>DATKTE010000275.1:0-2344 GCA_035531295.1 Alphaproteobacteria bacterium | reverse complement strand
GTAGCCCATTGTGTGGCCGTCGGAGTAACGCATTTAAGGTCGGCTTAAAGATGCGATGAAAAAAAACGTGTGGCATACAGCCATGTGCCCACCATTTAACAATCAAGCTGAGTGGACAGGTCTAAGAGAAACCTGTGACTGGTGTAGGGCACAGCAGGGCGTCCCGGTCGCTCAGCATTAATTTCCAAGTAATTTGAAAATAAATTTGCCAGAATGGTAATTTGGTGTCATAGTTATGGTAGGAGGTTGGAATGATGGGCGATAGGCGGATAGCAGATCTTGAGACAATAGAAGATGTGAGCATTGACGATAAGCTTATAATTACATCCTGTGGTTTGACTAGGTCGGTAACCGTTGAGCAGCTTTTGGGTATAATCAAGAAGTTTTCCTGTCCGACCTGCGGTGCTCCGAAGAGGACTGAAAAGGTGTGCGGTTATTGTAGAACGCGTTTTTAACGAGGAGGGTGGTTTGTATGAGTGAGCTTTTCATTGAACTTAAGGAAAGATGCACGTGCCAAGACCCTGAGTACACAAAAGATTGGCCGGAAAATACGTTATGTGGTTGTTGCGTAAACGGATTCGTTTCTGTGTTTGTTCCGATAAGGGACCTCGGGATTGCATTGATCCGTGGGATAAATGAGGAGAATAAGAATGAGTAAACTGAGAAAGTTGTTTTTAAAAGCACAAGATGATTTCGACCCACAGTTCCTTGAGATCCTGCTTGCGATAACCACAGAGATAGAGGCCCTGAATAGGAAGTTTGATACGTGGACTGGCAAGTATGATGAGATGGACGCAATCGACAAAGGCCAGCAGATAGCAGACCAGAACAATGAGCGGTTTGGTAAAAAGCGTGACTCCGATGACGGCTTGTGGGGCGATTGTGAGTTTGGGAAATACGCCGGGTATGAGAAAAAGCCAACCCTGACCCGTGAGCAGGCTGATGCGGTGATGGAGCTTTACTATCCTTCGTGGGGCTTCTATTGCGAGGATGGCAAGAAATCTGGAGAAGTTTTAAGATATGTGCTCGAGTCCATGATAGATGAGGAGGAACAAAATGAGTAACATGAAAGATGCGCTGAGAACCATATTTGACCTTATGGCGGTATATGGTATCGACATGGTTATGGTGTATAAGCGTGAGGGCGAGGATATTGATAATGACACTCACGCAGTGTCGATAGTTGACAGCGGAGGCAAGGTGTATAAGTTCCACCTTGACCCTGAGATTGACAACGATGCTACGATTCAGAAGAAATGGGAGCTTATGATGCTTGATTGGGAGAATGGCAATGCCGAGGAATAAAGAGTATTTCAAAAATATATTTGAGGAATCAATCAAGGAAGAATTTTGCTTCCATGAGCAACGGACAAGGTATGAATACATCTGTGACCTTTTTGATATTACAACATACTGCGGAGAAATATCTGAATATATTGGTAAAAAGGTGATGGACGTTTGCGAAGCAATTACAGATGGTACAACGTTTGAATACATAAGGTCAGACGAAAACCACGTTTGGTATATCGTTGTGTGTAATTTTCCATTTATTTATCCAAAGCTTAACTGGGGAGGATCTATCCGTGGAGCGTGGTGGGATCATGGTGTCCAGTTTAAATTCGACACTTGCGACTTGATGGTTGATGGAGAACAGGAGTGCGATTGGTGCTTGGACAGAGATGAGTGGATTTGTTTCATAAAGGCAGTTGTTGAATTTTCAAGGGAGGATAACAATGTGGTTTAAGAAAAAAAAGCATGAAGGAGTTTCAGAGGCCAAGCATGAAGTGCTCCGAGAGGAAGTTGCAAGACACTGTACGGAGATTGAAAGGCTAAAGCTAGCATCCAGTGCCGTATGCGACCGTTGTGGCAAGACTGACTTCAAGGCCAATATGGAGCTTGTTGAGGAAGCCATAATTTCAAAGAGATGCTCTTACAGTAAACGGGAGATAAACATTATTTGCCCCGGGAGAGATATTTATTCTTTGATTTCTCAGTGTAATCGGTGTCATCACTACGAAACATACGCAAAAAAGAAAACAACTTACAAGCACAAGAGCTGTAGGAAACCAAAGACGGCTAAATAATCGCTATAAACCCCGTAGGCACAATCTCCTACCCTTTCACACCTACCTACCCCTGCCTACGGGGTCTTTTTTTACCCTGCTATAAAAATAAATGCAAAAAAAATAAAAAATAATTTGCTTTTTCCAGAAAAGTGTGCTACTATACATGGTGAGACACGTGAGACACTTGATGCGCTGTGTGATACACTTTACCGGGAAGTGAATGGCAAAAAGAAAAGTCTTTGAGAAAAAAGTCGGCGAAGAGCTTGTAACTAAGCTTG
>DATKTE010000274.1:0-2122 GCA_035531295.1 Alphaproteobacteria bacterium | reverse complement strand
TTCTCTTTTTAGATTGTTTACAGCTGTCTCGGTTGGACAGAAGAGCATCGTAGAAATTTGGTCGGTAACCACCCTATTGATTTCTTCGGGCATACGTCGGTTAAAACTTCTAAGTCCGGCCTCGACATGACCCACCGGAATATGGAGTTTGACTGCTACGAGAGCACCTGCCAACGTTGAATTGGTATCCCCATAAACAAGCACCCAATCAGGTTTTTCTTTCTGCAAAACAGTTTCAATTTCTACCAGCATCTTGCCTGTCATTTGGCCATGACTTCCGGATCCAACTTCGAGATGATATTTTGGGACAGGGATTTTCAACTGATCAAAAAAGATCTGGCTCATGTTCAAGTCATAATGCTGCCCTGTGTGAACAATGATTTCTTGTACTTCAGGATTTTTTTTCTCGATATTGTGTTTTTCGATGACTCGGCTTATTGTAGCGGCTTTTATGAATTGAGGCCGAGCACCAATGACGGTTACAATTTTAATTTCTTTTTTGGACATTGGAATAAAGAGCTTAGCGCCCTTCAGGCAAATTTTTTGACAGGATTAATCCCAGTACGATCTTCCGGACCTACGGGACAGGCAAGATTTTTAGGATATTTTTAATCCCATTTTCCTGATGAAAGTGGGATTATTAATGCGTATTAACCATATTTTCTTTCCAAAAACGGGCGATCTCTATAGGCAACCCGTGGTAATAATCACCTTCATATTTGGCTTTTATGAATTTTAAAAATTCAATGTAATATTCAACCGGATACTCTTCCGTTCCCAATTTTCTTCCATTAAAGCCCATGTAGTCTGAATGGGTGTTTAACAGGGCCATTCCTCCCTTTTTAGCGACCCAATCCAGTTTCTTTTCCCAAATATCAATGGTTTGCTCTTTCATTAGGATAAATAAAGTAAAATCCTGGGGTAAGGTATAAGGGAGTTCGACAAATCCCTTTCCACTGGTTTTATCTTTCATATAAAAAGGGAAAATGGCGCCAATGCCATAAGGTTGGGGTTCAAACGGGTCTGTATCAAAAGTGGATGTACAATGTTTTACATCCAGTTCGTAAAGCCATTCAGGATTCCGGAGCATCGATGGCGTTGTGAACCCTTCTACACCCCAATCCTTAATATACTGATTGATTCGAACGGATCTTCTATTAAATATCCTCCTCGAGGAGAACAGTTTCCCATCATGCTTCAACCCGTGCACACAGACTTGGAATCCCCTTTTAGAAATATCCTTGAGCAATGTTTTCGAAACTTTGTATCTTTCAGGAACAAAGTTAAAAGAAGATCGAAAACCTATTTTTTCTTCAACCTCCATTAATTGATAACACTCATCATGACCTTTCTGGGTGTCTACATCGTGTGAAAGGACCAGGGCGAATCTCTTATTATCCGGCCAGCCTCTCCAGCCTTTGGGTGGTGTGCCGGCGTTGGGATCAATGGGCCAGATGTGGCTGTTCTTTTTTAGTTTGTAACGGACAACCTGGCGTCGGAGAAATATTTGCAGTCGCCTTGGGATGAGGGGTTTGATTGTGTAGAATATGGTATTTAGGGTCATAGGTTGTAGCTCATAGCTCGGTGCTGATAGCTCATAGGTGATAGCTCATAGGTGATAGGTAGCAGCTCATAGCTAATAGATCATGGGTGATAGGAATAAGACTTTGAATATGTGTTAAATAGAGTCTGTTATAGAATTAATGAGGCCGGAAAGCATTTTGCTTATTTCTTCAGCTTCGTTATATAATTTGTTGTATGATTTTTCTTCTATCCATTTCTTTTTTTTAAATATCTGTAACATCGCAACTGTTTCATAAAGCGATCCCCTGGCGATATAACAAAAACGTTTAAATTCTTTTTTTGAATATCGGCCCTTTCCTTCTGATACATTCAAAGCGACCGATGTAGAACATGACTCCAACTGCTCAATTAGCCGATAATGTTTTCTTGGAGTATCTAATTCATCAACTATATCAATTACAGATACAGCAAATTCCAGTGCCCTTTGGTAAACTTTTAATTCTTCGAATGCAAATCCCATTTTTCTCTCTAAGGGCGTTAAATTATAGAGGAGTTATCAGATGCAAAATCCCTATGAGCTACAAGCTATGAGCTGTAT
>DATKTE010000273.1:0-2735 GCA_035531295.1 Alphaproteobacteria bacterium | reverse complement strand
GCTGGAGCCATGGTGATGAGGAAATTATTTCAATGGAAAATGCGATCGAGTGGTTTAATCTTGATCATGTGGGTAAGTCTGCAGCGCGTTTCGATTTCGTTAAATTGACGAACTTGAATAGTCATTATCTGAGAGAAGCCGAAAATGAACGCCTTGTAACACTGGTCATTCCCTTTATTGAAAATAAATATGGAATTTCTGTTACCACAGAAGCGCGGGATCTTTTGCGACGAGGAATGACAGGTCTCAAACAACGAGCAAAGACTCTTGTGGAACTTGCAGATAATTCTGTCTTCTACATTACCCCACAACCTCTTGATGAATCTGCTCAAAAAATATTGAATGAAGAAGGCATTGAGATTCTCAAAGTCATGCTGAGTCGGCTATTATGCTTTCCAGAGACATCGTGGACGGAATTGGGGCTTGAAGATTACATTCGGACAATTGCAGGCGAAAGAAGCCTAAATCTTACAAAGGCGACCCAACCTTTACGAGCTGCATTGGTTGGTAAAACTGTATCTCCCAGTGTATTTGACGTCATGCACGTTCTGGGAAAAGACCGGACCATTGAAAGATTGCAGGCTATTTTCATCAATAGAAAAGATTTTTCGTGAATGTAAATTAATTCTTAAGGAAGTCCAGGTTACCATTTTTAAAGACTAAGAAAGGCATTCCGTGGTAAATGAACGTTTTCTCGAAGACAATGATCTTGCCCATCTAGAGTTCACTCCTGGCCAACCAGGTGGGATAAAACCTGTTGATCTTCCGGTCCTTCATGGAACGATGGGGCCTGCTGTTCTTGATATTCGAAAGCTTTATAGTGAAACGGATTGTTTTACCTATGACCCTGGATATACCTCAACAGCAAGCTGTGAATCCAAAATTACCTTTATTGATGGTGAAAAAGGGATTTTATTGCATCGGGGCTATCCCATTGAAGAACTTGCAGAAAACTGTAGCTTTTTGCAAGTTGCTTATCTCCTCATGGAAGGTGAATTACCGACACACGAAGAATATAAAATCTTTGAAAAAAATATAACCCTTCACACAATGGTTCATGAACAGTTGCGAGATTTCTATAGGGGTTTTAGAAGAGATGCCCATCCGATGGCAGTGATGCTTGGCGTGGTAGGAGCGCTTTCTGCTTTTTATTATGATAGTCTTGATATCCGCGATCCCCAACAACGGGTGATAGCGTCCCATCGTCTCATTGCCAAAATGCCAACCATTGCGGCCATGGCTTATAAATATTCAATTGGCCAACCGTTTATGTACCCACAAAACGAATTAGGATATGCAGAAAACCTTCTCTATATGATGTTTGCAACGCCGACCGCTGCTTATAAAGTCAACCCCATTGCCGCAAGGGCTTTAAATAAAATTCTTATCCTTCACGCCGATCATGAGCAAAATGCCTCAACCTCAACAGTGCGCCTGACAGGATCGAGCGGTGCAAACCCTTTTGCGTGTATTGCAGCAGGGATTGCTAGTCTTTGGGGACCCGCCCATGGGGGAGCTAATGAAGCTGTCCTGAATATGCTCACACAAATCGGCCATAAGGATCGTATTCCTGAATTTATTAAGCGGGCAAAAGATAAAAATGATCCCTTCCGACTCATGGGCTTTGGCCATCGCGTTTACAAGCATTATGATCCCCGAGCTACTGTTTTAAGAAAAGTCTGTCAGGAAGTTTTAGAGGAATTGGGATCTCGCAACGAACCTCTTTTGGAGCTTGCACAAGAACTCGAAAAAATTGCGCTCGAAGATCCTTATTTTATTGAAAAGAAGCTCTATCCGAATGTGGACTTTTATTCAGGAATAATTTTTAAGGCCATAGGGATCCCTACCTGCATGTTTACCGTCCTTTTTGCTATTGCGCGCACCGTTGGATGGATTGCACAATGGATGGAAATGATTGAAGACCCTTCTCAAAAAATAGGCAGGCCCCGTCAATTGTATACGGGTCACGCCTTGCGTCATTATATTCCTGATCGTGAGAAAGTTAAATGATTGCGAGACCGCCTGAAAAAAAATCTATCCTCAAAGCCAGAGCGATCGCGCCTCTTTTTACAAAAGTCGCAAATGACAATCGACCTCCTTCAAAAATCTTGATTGGTTGGGTACTTTTGGGGGCCGGTATTCTTTTGCTCGTAGGAGCGCTTCTCTGGATTTAAAATGGTTTTCCCCATCGCCAAATACACGAAAAAATATTAATGAATAGACTTTCTTCGTTTGTTTAATTATTTCTTAAAGTTTATTTGATATAAATTTAAATGAAAAATAAAAATGCACATACATCTCTAAAGCTGGTTTGCGGCCAAGAGGTGTCGTTTTCACATAATCAAGGGAGATGACCATGAAAGTTAAAGAAATCATGACAAAGGAAGTGAAATTTATTGATCCAAATTTAAGCATTAAAGAAGCTGCTCGTTTAATGAAGGAAAGAGACCTTGGAGCTTTACCCGTGGGTGAAAATGATAAACTTGTAGGCGTAATTACAGACCGTGACATCACAATTCGTGCCCTTGCCAATGGCCATGACATAGAATCAGTTACGATAAAAGAAATTATGACACCACATTGCCTTTACTGTTTTGAAGAAGATTCGATAGAAGATGCCGCAAAAAATATGGGTAAAAACCAAATTAGAAGGCTCCCCGTTATAAACAAAGACAAACGTCTTGTTGGGATTATTTCTCTTGGGGATATTGTTTCTAAAGGATCGAAACCAGCAG
>DATKTE010000272.1:0-2524 GCA_035531295.1 Alphaproteobacteria bacterium | reverse complement strand
CATTAAACGCAAGCTGGCGCGATTTTTATAATGTATGGAACTATGCAACCAATCGTTTTGAACCCTGGCAAGTGGCTTACACATCGTTCGAGAAAATTCTACAAGATGCTCTCGACCTGGCTGGTGAAGAACTGTATCCTTGGGCATGGGATGATGGTCGGACAATTGAATTCCTTGCTCGTGAAAAACCACTGGGAGAAGGCAACACTTGGAACGAACCTCAGATTCCATCTTTCTTTACAAGAGACCCACATCCTGAAACCGTTGTGGATGAAGTATGGGGTTTCGATAAGTATGTCAAGATTTCAACATATGATGAAATTGCTGCTGACTTCTATGGTATGGGTGATGGGGTTACTTCAGAAGAAAAAGAAGAGATTGTAAATGAACAACCGACCACGAGAACTCGCAGCAGGGGCAGAGCATCAGCACCGGCTCCAGAACCAGAACCGCCCAAAACAAGATCGAGAGGACGAGCTGCCCTTGTGGAAGATGACCTCCCTTTTAAATCAAGCGGCAAAGATAAGGCCAGTCCTTGCCCCTTTGGTCATAACTGGGGCCATGATGTTAACAATACCCTTGATTGTAAAAATTGTAAAGATGAAGACTTCAACGGATGTATTGATGAAAATGATAGGCTAAAAGAACACCCGGATTTTCCTGCTCCTGCACCGGAAGCGACACCTACTTCAAGAAGACGATCGGCCCCTGAACCGGAACAAACAAGCAGCAGAAGGCGCAGGTCGTAATGGAAAACATTGATGATAATATCGATTGGGTTAGTACCAGAACTGCATTACAAGTAATTGCTGATATTGCTCCGTCGCAGGTGTCTCTTGTTACCTTGATAACTTGGTGCCGGAAGTATCGTATCGGCACCAAGGTGGGTGGCCGGTGGTGGGTGGATCGTGATAAATTAATGAAGTTTTTAAAGGTGAAAAATGGCTGAAAGACGCAGACGAAAAGAACTTGTAAAAAATGACATAGCAAAGCAGTTCAAAGAATCCGCTAATGTTTTACCAGCACCCAGGAAGATTGATGAACTATTGATACCCACTGGAAGCACTATGCTGAATTGCTGCTGTTCAGATAATCCTTTTGGTGGGTTTCAACTGGGTAAAATCATTACTGCTCCGGGACCAAGTCAATCAGGAAAATCCATTGTTGCAATGAGTACGCTGGCAGCAGTGGCACATAACCCGGCTTTTGATGAATATGACCTTATTTATGATGACAGCGAGGAGGCACTTGAATTTGATACGAGGTATTTATTTCATGAAAAAACGTATGAAAGAGTTGGCCCACCGGGGTATGATAAGGATAAAGAGCCTTTATATTCGAATACTATTCAGGATCTTGAAAGCAATATACTTTTAAGATGCAATAGAGGTGACTGTAAACCTTTTATCTGGATTGAGGATTCCCTCGATGCTCTAACTTCTGAAGAGGAACTTGAACGGGAATATGCCAATGCCATTATCAGGGCAAAAGATGGAGATCACGCTAAGCAAATACAGCAATCCTATAATACAGAAAAGGCAAAAATTATCGGCAGAGTATTAAGATTAATTAAAGGGTATCTCAAAAAAGCAAAAAGCACTTTAATCATTATTCAGCAGGAACGTAGTGCCATGAACGCCATGCCGTTTGCAAAACAATACACCACATCTGGCGGCAAAGCTCCATTCTATTATTCATCTCATCAGGTGCGGTTGGTTAATACAGGGCCAATTTATGGGGCGAATAAAATTCCTATTGGTAATAAACTTGATGCGAACGTCGTTAAAAATAAGCTTAATGGAAAAAAGCGGTCGTGCTCCTTCTGTGTTTATGAAGATATGGGCGTTGATGATGTTAGCTCTTGTGTTGATTATCTCTGTAAAACACACTGGAAATCCGTTCCAAATCATCCGCAGACGTTCAAAGCGGAGGAGTTGGATTTCGAAGGTACAAAAATAAAAATTATTGAACATATTGAAAACAATGCTCTTGAAAAAGTAATGCAAGAAGCCGTTGGGGTTGCTTGGAATATCAACGAAGAGAGCTTGCGGCTGGGGCGTTCAAGGAGATTTTAATGAGTCAACTTTACAAACCATTTATTACAGGCACAGCGGCATATGGCCCTTTTAATGACCAAGAATCTGATATTGATATCGGAATGATGTATGATGAGGTGCCTATACTTAGGGCTTCTCTTGAGAAAGCAGGTTTTGAAATTATAGACGCCAAACATATTAATCCAATTTATGAAGGATTTTCTGTTGATATTTTTGGCCGTAAATTTCAATTTATTTGTTTGCTTCCGGGTGAAGATTATCATTCTTGGAAATATGCCACTGAAATGATGTTGGAATGGGATCTTGAACCCAATAAAAAACTCAGGTTAAAAAGGTTTGGAAATTACCGGAACAAATGGAGCGAACTCTCTTATAAAAAACAAAATTTCTACCTAAAAAAGTGGGAGGGAAAATAAATAAAAATGAGTCAACTCTGGATAGGTGTTGATCCCGGACAATCGGGAGCA
>DATKTE010000271.1:0-2921 GCA_035531295.1 Alphaproteobacteria bacterium | reverse complement strand
CCTTTCCATCAGGGCGGCCCATATGCGAGGCGACAATCACCTTTGCGTTTTCGTCAAGGGCATAGTTTACGGTGGCAAGAACAGCCCTGATGCGCTTGTCATCGGTTATGTTTTGGTGCTCATCAAGGGGTATATTCAGATCCACCCTGATGAGCACCTTTTTGCCGGAAATATTAGTATCCTTGATTGTTATCATGATTCCCTTCTGCTGTTTGAAGTTAGCTTTTTATGGCAGCTCCCGCCATAATGAAACATCTAAAAAATGGCTGGATAAACAAAATGTGTGTCACCAGTTGTTGAAAAAAATCGTAGCATCTTCTTAGCTCTTAAACAAGAAAGAAATGATTATGGCAGACGATAAAGCCCTATGACTTTGGGGACGTTGTTGACCCCGGTTAAATAAAATCAATGACAATTTAACTGGGCGGGCTATATTGAATAACTCTTGAAAGTGGCATTGATACGGAAAGTGCTTAACGTTGCTCGAGGCAGTAAATGAAAGGCTTTTCCCCGACCGCAGAAAGCCACGGCTTTAGACCCGACCTTTTGTGGTCGGGATTACGGTCGGGCCTGCCCGCCATCGCTCTCGCTCAGGCGAGGCGGGCGGGATGTCGTTCCACTAAGTCCCGCCGTTCGCGAAGCGAATCGGCGAAACTATGTGGTACCACGGGCTTGTCCGTGGGGCTCCACCGGCGTCACGGATAATGAGTGGTTCGCATTCCTCTTCACAGCAACGTTTACCGATTTCAATTCAAGGTTTTTTTCGTAAATGGAGCTTGGAGGGGCCAGTTTTTATCCAGTTTACATTCCTGCCTTAATACCGTTAACCAATAAAAAGCTCTTGCAAATTAGAAAAATATTTCTATAATGTAAGATATGATAAAGAGAAAATTAAAGAATACAATCATATCGTACCTTAAAAAATTTCCTGCCGTTGCCCTTTTAGGCCCAAGGCAGTCGGGAAAGACAACGCTGGCAAAGACCATTTCCTCGAACTACTACGACCTGGAAGTTGAGCCGGAAAAGCTTAGGCTCGACGTGCAATGGGATGAGATTACTCAATCCGATCACCTTATTATTCTTGATGAGGCTCAAAGTTATCCCGAAATCTTTCCCAGAATAAGAAGTGCCATTGACAACCGCAGAGATACAATGGGTCGTTTCATGATTCTTTGTTCTGTCTCACCTGGGTTAATGATACAGGTGTCGGAATTCCTGACTGGAAGAATCGCCGTTTGTGAGCTCTCGCCTTTTTATATTGATGAAGTGAAGCGCAAGGGTCTTGATAATTTGTGGCTTGTGGGCGGCTTTCCCGATGGAGGAATACTCAAGAGGGATAGTTTTCCTTTGTGGCAGAAACAGTATCTGGATGTGCTTGCCATGCGTGATCTTCCCCAATGGGGCTTACCGGCAACTCCACAAGTCACCCAGAGGCTTTTCAGGATGCTGGCCGTAAGCAACGGCAACGTCTGGAATGCGAGCCAGATTGGCAAGAGCATGGGGCTCTCCTATCACACGGTTAATGCATACCTGAACTACCTTGAGCAGGCATATCTTATTCGAAGGCTTCAACCTTTTCATACCACTATCCGAAAAAGGCTTGTTAAGAGCCCTAAAGTGTACTGGCGTGATACGGGCCTTTTGCATAGCCTTCAAGGAGTTACCAGTTCAGATGATTTAATCGTCCAGCCATGGGTCGGTTTCAGCTGGGAAGGTTTTGTGATTGAACAGATCCTTATCTGTCTTGAAGCGCAGGGGACTCATCATGAAGCATACTTCTTCAGGACAAATGATGGGCACGAGCTTGATCTCCTTTTGATACTTAATGGTAAAAAGTGGGCCTTTGAAATCAAGCTTTCGGGTTCTCCTGGCAGGGATGAATTGGATCGATTAAAAAAGGCAGCAGCGATGGTGGGAGCTGACAGAAAGGTCCTTATCTCCAGGACAAGAAGAGAGATCGAAGGGGCGGATGTTGTTTCTACTAATCTTTACGGTGTGCTCAGGTTGCTGCAGAGTAAAAACAGTAAGAGTAAATGGGGGCATCCTTAAATTATAAAACGAAAACCATGCACAGGTTCGGGATAGGAGAAAAAAACGAGACCGATCTATGCTGATGTAGAGGTCAAATGAAAAAAGAGTAATTTTTTAATGGAGAGGTGTTTTTTATTTGACAAGCCCTTAAATGGGTGCCCCCTTGATAGGTTGAAAGTTGCTTTTTTTGTATAGCTCAGTGCACAAGGTGTTCTTTGGATCAAGAACATCCTTCAACGTTCATTGCGATATTTTAGTCAGACAGAATCACTCGCTTAACCGCATCTCCGACTTCGTGCGTTTTACTTGTCCCCCCCATATCGCGGGTCTTAACTTCATGCGATACGAGCACTTTGGCAACGGCCTTCTCAATGTCTTCAGCAGCTTGTGTTTCCCCCAAATGCTCCAGCATCATTCGTATCGATTCGATTGAGGCTATCGGATTTATGACATCTTTCCCCGTGTATTTAGGTGCAGAACCATGGATAGGCTCAAACATTGAAGGATAGATTTTTTCTGGATTAATGTTACCACCTGCAGCAAAACCCATGCCTCCTTGGAGCATGGCACCGAGGTCTGTTATGATATCTCCAAAAAGATTGGATGCGACAATAACATCGAAATACTGGGGATTTTTTACCATCCACATCGTAGTGGCATCCACCAGTGCCTTATCGGTTTTGATTTCGGGATACTCCTGGGCAACCTTGTTGTACACTGAATCCCAGAACACCATGGAATAATTGAGGGCATTCGATTTAGTGCAATTAGTCACCATCCCGACCGGGTAGGTGTCTCCCAACTTTTTCCGTTTGCTGGCGAAATCGAAGGCATAACGAATGATGCGTTCACAGCCTTTTCTGGTAAACACAGCAGTTTGTAAAGCAAAT
>DATKTE010000270.1:0-20641 GCA_035531295.1 Alphaproteobacteria bacterium | reverse complement strand
GAGAATCCTTGGATGATTATCAACTTGCGGCATAAGGGGGCTCGCTCGCTACGGCGCCGTTTGATAGCGCGCTCGCGAGCCCCTTAAACTCGGACAATTGTCGTGCTATTTAAACCGGACATTTTGAAGTGTCATTGACAGCTCCCCCAAGTCTTCAAGAATATTTATAAAAAAGGGCAAGATATCTGGATCGTGAATATGCTTTAAGGCACGGGCCATTAACCCAAACATATGATAATGCTTCAACTCTTCATCAGCAAATTGCGTTAAATCAATGAGATGGTAAGGCGACATCAAGGTGTCTTTTGCAAGTTCTTTTTCTCCCATAGAAAAAAGGTCGAAAAGATCCATGGAGTAGGCATATGGTTTTTCTCCCGTATATAAGATCATTGGGTATACAAGGGGGAGCTTTTGAGTTTTCTTGGCTTTCAAGTGATGATCTTTAATGGCAATCATATACTTGAGCATTCGAAAGGGTAAGAGCGGGTCAGGAGTGGATGCGTGCTCAAATAAGATATATAAAAAACCAGACTGTCCATCGAACTTAACAGAAAAGAGAAGGTCAGCGATCTGTAGCTTTAAGTTGTCATCAATATAGCTTTCCTTCTGAAGTTCTATCGAAGAAAAATCCATAATATTCTTAATTTTTTCCGGCAGGTGTTTTTGGAAGAATTCTTCTGAAACCTTAGGATGGCTCAGCGAAGAGCGTGTAAATCTGTCGTGGGGTGATAATTTCTTTGTCATTTTTTTATTGTCTTTAAGAAATTCTACGGAGAAGAGTATGTCACAAACTTACATTTTTCAATAACTTATTTTAGAAAATGTTTCATTTTTAATGAAGCTTTTTAAAAAATTCTCGCGAAATGTTGTCCGTTAAAAACAAATCTCAGTTAGGTAAAGCCCCTCTGCAGGTGCAGTGGGGCCACCGCACCGTCGATCTTTTGCTTCCAGAATTTCTTTAACCTTTTCAGGTGCCCACGCCGCTTCTCCAACACGCTTAAGTGTGCCTACGATATTGCGAACTTGATGATGAAGGAAAGAGCGGGCACGAGCTTTAATGAGAATAGACTCTTCCCCTTTTTCCACTGATAGAACATCCAGAGTTTTCAGGGGGGAAGAGGCCTGACAGCGACTGTCGCGAAAGGAAGAAAAGTCATGGTGGCCTATAAGATAAGTTGCAGCTTCTGCCATCGCTTCAACAGACAAAGGGCGGATCACCCACCATGCGCGCGTTTTTTCAAGGGCAGAAGGGGCTCTACGATTTAAAATAATGTATTCATAGGCACGTGTTGTTGCTGAAAAACGGGCATGAAAATCAGATGAAACCTCTTCAACATTTAAAAGACAAATAGGCACATGACGCAGACGTTTATTGATAGCCCCTTGGATGGCAAAACCTTTATAGGGTTTTGAAATATCCACATGAGCCACTTGACCTCTCGCATGAACGCCTGCATCCGTTCGCCCGCTCCCCCAAACAGTGATAGGTTCTCCCATCAAGTCTGTAAACGCCTGCTCTAAAGATTCTTGAACCGTTGGGACGCCATCCTGACGTTGCCAACCCGAAAAAGGGGTTCCATCATACTCAACAGTCAGTTTAAAGCGTGGCATAAGACAGCTGTCTAGAGGGGAGATCATATCCTCGTAAAAACTCTTCTGCAGAAAGGGGAGATTTCCCAACCTTTTGCACCCATAAGGGCCGCAAAGCGCCTTCTCCACAAACAATGGTGAGGTGATCATCTAAAATGGTTCCAGGGGGCTCAGAAAAGTTCCCTGAAATGACTTGGGCTTTGAGCACTTTAATCCGGTCTTCCCCGACTTCAAACCACGTTCCAGGCCAAGGATTTAAAGCACGCACTTTACGCTCCAATAGGGACGCAGGCATATGCCAGTCCAAAATACCTTCACTCTTTTCAAGTTTCGCAGCATACGTTACCCCTTCATGGGATTGAGGAACGGGGTGAAGTTCCCCTGAAAGATAAAGAGGGAGGGCGCTTAAAAGGGCCTCTTCCCCTAAATGTGCGAGAGCATCAAAGAGAAGGGGAGTTGTTGTAGAATTTTCGATCGGGACCTTTTTGGCAAGTAAAATGTCACCAGTATCAAGGCCTTCATCCATTTTCATAATGGTTACACCGGTTTCCCTATCCCCTGCTAGTATTGCCCGCTGAATGGGAGCAGCACCTCGCCACCGAGGCAGAAGTGAGGTATGAATATTCACAATCCCAGCTCGAGGAGCTTCTAGAATGGCTTTTGGCAATATCAATCCATAAGCAGCTACAACCGCCACGTCCAAATTTAAGTCTCTCCACTGACTTTGAATTTGCTCGGACTTTAATGATTCTGGAGTGAAAACCGGTAGGTTATTTAAAGTGGCAAGTTCATGCACTGGGCTTGGGGTTATTTTATATCCCCGCCCCACCGGACGCGGGGGTTGAGTATAGACGGCAACGACCTGGTATTGGGCTTTTATAAGAGCATTAAGGATATGAGTTGCAAAGTCAGGAGTCCCCATAAAAGCGAGGCGCGTTGTTTTCGGGTTCATAAACTACCTTCGTGGCTTTTTTTCTTTTCGAAGTTTACTTAAAATTAAATGACGTTTTAGAGAAGAAATATGCTCTATAAACAAAGTTCCATTCAAGTGATCAATTTCATGTTGAATGCAATCAGCAAGAAGACCTTTTGTCGATAAGTTTTTGATTTGATTGTTTTCATCTGTATAAGATACTTGAATTTCCATGGGTCTGACAACATTTTCATAATACCCTGGCACGGAAAGGCACCCTTCTTTTGTGATTTGGGTTGCGGGAGAAACCCATTTAAGTTCAGGATTGGCCATGAGTAGAGGCTTGAAAGGAACGCCATTTCGTTCACCAAGATCAATGACGACGACTCTTTTTTGGATACCAACTTGAATAGCAGCAAGGCCAACGCCATTCTTATGGTACAGCGACTCCAGTAAATCGTCCATGAGCTTGCGTATCCCCCTATCAACTGTCTCGACGGGAATAGCTTTGGCAAGAAGCCTAGGATCAGGAGCGATTAAAATATCTAAAACAGCCATACAATTCCTTAAAAAAATCGTGAGGACTCACTTCTCCCCCCCAAACTGATGCGTCGTTACATTCAAATTACATGTATTACTTAATGAAGAAAATAAATAAATGCAAGGGTTCAGGGAATTTAAAATGACGACACCGCGTGTGAGGACGCGTGCGTAATTACTTAAAATGTGGACATTTCTAAATTGCGTTGACATTGTGAAACAACCCTTGAATATTTCAATTAATTTATATACACATTACAAGTTTCTGAATATTGTTTTAATGGGACTGATTATGATGTTTTTTAAAAATGCGCCTGAATCAAACTGGACTTCTTTATTTGTTTTATCGATTCTTTTGTTAGGAGCCTCTTCTGCTTGTGCAATGGAAGATTGGCCCGAGGCGAACAGGTGGAGATATGTAAAAGAGAAAAGCAAGCATAAAGAGCTAACTCAAGAGGAGTTAAATGTCCTCCTTGATCACTACTTACATATAGAAAAGAATGAAGAGCTAACAAAGAAGGAGTCAAGTGTTTCACATGGTAATAGCTTACAGGGAAACCCTATAGACCTGCACAATCCACGAAGCATTTATGAATTTGTAGAGATTTTGTTAGCAAAGCACAATGCCGTACGCAGGGTCCTTCCAGGGTCTGAAAGAGAGGGTTTTATAGATTCACTTATGCATGATTTATCCCTCCTAGATCTGCCCTCTCTTGAAAAAGTCTCTGAACAAATTCGAAAACTCGCTGATGATCGCAGCAAAACTATTGTAAGAGAGAACTGTACGACATCAAGGGGTTCCCCCCAACGTATAGCTCAAGAAAAAGAAGATAAGGATTTTGAATTTTATAATCAAATTTGTTATTTAGATAATTATCTTTCGACTTATGATCTAAAAAGTCGGGAAATAGATGCAGTCCATTATGCTTATTATATTTTAGGGCTAAGATACTTCCTGAGATTAAGAGATTATGAGAAGGCGACAAGTGTTTTTATGAGTTCATGTTTCTTTGATCCTCAAGACGCATATATACAATTGAAAACTTTTATAAATTTCTACTTTTTTCAGGACTATGCGGATGTGCCGAAAAGACCTCCTGCCGACTACCACAAGGCAAGAGAATTATACCAAAAGGGCTTGGAAGCCATAAATTTGAAAGAGGAAAATTACAATATAGATCAACATGAATATATGTTTGGATTAAGTTTTATTGGAAATGATTTTGAAAGAGCTAGAAAACATGCAGAACAGTATGTTAACATGGCATCCGGTAAGGCCCAACGTGAAATGCAATCTTCCGTAGCACAAACATTATACCACTTAAAATACTATGATGAAGCAGAGAAGTATTTAAATTCGCTCGGCGATTTATGTCCCGATGACTATGTGATTTTGACCCATATTTATGCCCGTAAAAAAGAGTGGCATAGGGCTCAGCAGTACATAATGAAATCCCCTGGTGGCCTCGCAAACGAGGACGATGCCCTCATACTCGCTGAATTGATAATGAATATAAAATCACGAGATTTCGACCCAATTCGGCGCACTCTTATACGATCTATTAAGGAAAGCGTTCCTTCGATTAGCAAGGAAATTGAAGATCTTGTTAGGACAAAAAATCACGATACACTTCGAAATGTGATAAAAAAGAGTATAGCTCTACAAAAATTACTGGAATCTAAACAAGTCTATCGAAATTTTGATGAACAATATAAGCTCTCATGGATCAAAGCCTCTCAAGCTCCTGAAATGCATCAGGATTTTTTAGAGTCAATAAATAAGCTTGCTGAATTAATTGAAGCAACTCACCTAGAACTCAGGTCTTTTGATTCCGAAGATCCTGTAACCCGTTGTCAGAGTATTATAGATAGTTATAACAGGTTAAAAACTCTTTGTGATGAGGCTGAGTTGGAATTCAAGCAAGCCTCATTTAATATGGCTAGATCTCCTGGATGTTTATATAGCGATTTTAAAACAAGCGAAGTTTTTGAATTCCCTTCAACTGAGGGCATCTCTGGTAATTTAAAGAAAGAATTTAGAACTAAAGAAAAAAAGAATCAAAAAGAAAAGAAAAAAGAAAAAGGTGAACACAAAAAGAAGGTAAAAATAAGCTTAGCAGCTAAATCTGACGGCGGTGAAAAGGGTGAACCCTCTGAAAATAGTCTTAGATCGTTTGGGAATCATGAAACAGAAGATATTTGGAACTCAAGAGACGTTAGATCTTATCCTGAAAAAACCTTAGACCTTTTAGATCTTCTCTCTCAAGCACGCAGTATGTTTCATTTGCGGCAATTAACTCCCCCCGGAGCACAACTTGAAATGCTTCAGGGAGCCAGGGTAGGCCAACTCAGCTTACGAATTAATGATCAATGGCGCCTCTGTTTCAAATGGGTTTCAGGTGAGGGCGCTTATAATGTTGAGATTGCGGATTATCACTGAGTGTATTAATGGCTCTCTCATGGTTTAGATAAAAACCACTCAATAAAATCACAGCGCCATTTTGGAAACCATGCGCGTTGTGCTTTGCGCTTCGATAAGATCGACAAGGTGAACGCGCCCGCCATAGCTTTGCACAAAAGGCGCTCCAACAACTTGGTCAATTGTGTAATCAGAACCTTTAACAAGCACATCTGGTTTTAGAGCATGGATTAACTCAAGCGGCGTATCCTCACCAAAAAGGATAACAAGATCAATGCATTGAAGAGAGGAGAGTACAAAAGCCCGGTCAGCCTCTTTCTGAATAGGGCGATTAAGACCTTTCAGTCTTTGGATGGAGCTATCCGTATTAAGACCTACGATGAGTCGATCTCCTGCCTTTTTGGCTTCGTTTAAAAGGAAAATATGGCCAGGGTGAAGGAGATCAAAACAGCCGTTGGTAAAAACAATCCGATTGCCGTGCCGTTTCCATTTTTGGATCTGATCAACAGCTGTTTCACGTGAAACAATTTTCTTTTCATGAGTGTGAACCTCTTGGGCATGGAGAGCGGCTAAGAGTTCTTCTTGATGAACGACAGCCGTGCCGATTTTTGCAACAACAAGTCCTGCCGCCGCATTTGCCATATGCATGGCCTTTGACAAAGAAGCGCCTGCTGCAAGGCAAACAGCAAGGGTTGCCATGACTGTATCGCCTGCACCAGAGACATCAAACACTTCAAGGGCTTGAGTCTGAAGATGTTCAATCGTCCCTGAAGTGTCTATGAGGGTCATTCCTTCCGATCCTCGCGTCACAATCATTGCATCTAGTTCGCATTCTTTTACGATCTTTTGCGAGATGGCGACGAGTTCTTCCTGGGTCCGTATGGATGTATGAGTGGCGAGGCTAAGTTCCTGACGATTCGGGGTTAAAATCGTCGCTCCCTTATACCGGCTGTAATCGTTGCCTTTGGGGTCGATGAGAACGGGCTTTCCCTGAAAACGTGCTTCTTGAATGAGATTTTGGAGAAATTGGGTTGAGAAAATGCCCTTTGCATAATCAGAAAGGATGATAAGGTCGTGGGATGAAAGATGTTTTTTATATAGATTGAAAAGCTCAACTTCGATATCGACTTTTAAGGCAAAAGTTTCCTCCCAGTCTGTTCTTAAGACTTGTTGATTTGCCGCAATAAAGCGTGTTTTTCGTGTTGTCTTTCTCGTCTCATCAAGAACAAGGTGGGCATCCACGTTTGAAAAAGTATTTAAGAGCTCTTGGATGTGAGCTCCACCCCAATCCTTTCCAACCACAGAGATAAACGTAATATAGCTTCCTAGAGCTTCGAGATTTCGCACAACATTGCCAGCGCCACCCAACATGGAAGCTTCGTCGTTAATATGCAAAACCGGAACAGGGGCTTCAGGTGAAATTCTTGAGACCGTTCCGCGTATAAATTGATCAAGCATGACATCCCCCACGCATAGAATGCGAGTGGAGGCGAATGAATTTATGAGGTGAAAGTCGTTCATATTGACCTAAACTAAACCTAATCTATATTCAAGAGCACCGACGAACATTTGCCCAAGTGTGATGTGCATTTCTTGTATACGTGAGACTGTGTCAGAGGGCACGCTTAAAATGATATCGGCGTTTCCGTGGAAATCTCCGCCACTTTTGCCTGTAAGTCCCACAGTCACAAGCTTTTTGTTTCGGGCTTCCTTAAAAGCCTGGAGCACATTTGGACTTTTTCCTGAAGTTGAAATACCAATAGCCACATCTCCCTCTTCGCCTAAAGCCTCAATTTGCCGAGAAAAAATAGAGTCAAATCCGATGTCGTTACCAATGGCTGTAAGTGCGGAGGAGTCTGTTGTCAAAGACAGGGCAGGAAGCGCTTTGCGGTTGGTTTTAAAGCGAACTGTTAGTTCTGTCGCTAAATGTTGGGAATCTCCTGCACTTCCCCCATTTCCAAAAAACAGAAGTTTCCTTCCATGTTGAATAGCGAAGGCAGCCGTCTCCACCCACTCCGTAAAGGCCGGGAAAAGCATTTCATATGTGGCTATTGCAACGCTTTGATGCTCATTCCATTCTTTTTCATAAAATCTGCGTAGGTCTAAAGGAGGGGTCGTTAAGGTGCTTGTCATTTTTAAAACTCAACCGCAACATGTTGGGTTCCGTCAACTTTAGGGCGTGGCTCTGTTTCGAAATGGAGCTGCTCACCTGGCAGTAAAAAACTTTCAGAAAGACGATATTCCCAATAATCTAAAACACAGCCCTCTGCCGGCTTATCTGAACACTTCGGGTGGGAGGCCTCTCCCATTAATTTAATTTTAAGCGGTGGAATTGGGCGGACCCGATCAGATGTATTGATCACATCTCCTGCAATCTTAATCATATCAATTGGACCGTCTTGATGAATCAATGAAGAGGCATTGGCAATAGAAAGTCCAGCCCCTGGTGAATTTATATGCAAACCAATAAGTGAGTAGAATCGCTCGGTTTGTGGCCAAAGTTTTGCAACGAAATCTCTTCCTAAAGTTAGGGCGCTGATGAAAGTTAGCACAAGAGCAAAAAATACAACCCAGCCCAGCCATCCAGACTTCTTCTCAGAAGAAAGACCTATTTCGAAAGTAGCATCAGGTATCCCTCTAATTGAAGGAGCATTTATGGCGGGTTCTATATCAAGAGCTTGACGCCATACATGATGACAAGCAATACATCTTACTTGCCTCCCTTCTTGAGGGATTAAATTATCATCAAGCATGTAACGTTTTGAGCAATTGGGACAGATAACAATCATCAGTTGAATCCCTCTTACATATCTTCTTCTTTGGTTATATGCTCTTTATAAGAATGGTGCAAGCTAGACAATAATTACTCACCCCTCGGTGTCATCCTTGGCAAGAAATTCTTGTTTTCCAGAGGAAAACTTTAGCATTTCTTGGCCAATGATCTCTTTGTCAGCAGGATCCTCGGGCCAAGAAGAGGTAAGCTTTTTCTTCGAAAAATCAACCTCTTCTAGCCCTAGGATGACACGTGTGGGGTAAAGGATGAGTCGTTACGCTAGACGACATATTCCTCTTGTGTCATTGTGCATAACTATACTCAATATTGGGTATTGGAAGATTTAAGACTGGATTGCTTCGACTCTTGCAGAGCCTCGCACTGACGCCCCCCTACCCGTCATTGCGAGGAGCATAAGCTCCGAAGCAATCCAGTAAAGCCTTAATTTTAGTCATGAGGGGTATACTTTTAAGAAGGATAAATTATTGTGTCAGAAATGATTGCACAACTTGTGGGTGTAGGTCATCAATATGAAGAAAGCCCTGAAATTTTTAAAGGTGTGACCTTTAATATTGAAAAAGGGTCTTTTCATTTTCTCACTGGACCCAGTGGTTCTGGGAAATCTTCTCTTCTAAAAATATTATTTTTGGGGTTGAAACCTACCTGGGGGAGTGTCCATCTTTTTGGAGAAGATACCTTGAAAATGCAACCTTTGTTGTTGCCTCTTCTTCGCCAAAAGATCGGCGTTGTTTTTCAAGAATTTAAACTCTTAGACCATTTAAAGGTTGTTGATAACGTATCTCTTCCCCTCAGGGTACGGGGTCTCGAGGCCAAACGAGGTCACAAACATGCTCGGGAACTCTTAGATTGGGTGGGGCTTGGAGATTGCATTGAAGCTTATCCTCATTCACTTTCAGGAGGACAAAAACAAAGGGTTGCCATCGCACGAGCCGTTATAACCCGCCCCCAACTCCTTTTGGCGGACGAACCAACTGGTAACGTGGATGACGAAATGGCAATGAAGCTCCTTCATCTTTTTGAAGAATTGAATAAGATGGGAACAGCCATTGTTATTGCAACCCATAACGCCCAGCTTCTACAAAGGTTTCCCTACCCTCAGCTTTCTATTCGAGAAGGAACCATTCAAAAGCTTCCCAAGAAGGTGATTGCATGAATAATCGACAAGATCTTCCCTTAAAAAAGGATATAGCTGCAAGCTTTGTTCCTAAAATAGTGGCCTTAATGGTGTATTTGGGGACTCTTTGCTTTGTCTTTACTCTTTTCATGATTTATTCAACTCATTCATGGGAGTCACAATTTACCCATGATTTATCTATTGAAATTCCAACCCTTCCGGGGAGTTCATCCAGTGTACTACAGTCTCGTGTTCTTCAGCTTTTGAATAAGACACCAGGGATTAAACATGCTGCAGCTGTTCCTCAAAAGGAAATGGCAAACCTATTTCACACCCTTTTAGGCGAAGAGATTAATATCGATCTATTTTCATTGCCAGTTATTATAGATGTAGCTCTTGATGGAAAAGAAGTTATTGATACACAGATTCTGGAAACACACTTAAAAAATATTTCTCCTCAGATCCAACTTTTGGATCATCGCCTTTGGCAAAGTCAGGTTTTAAGTTTAATTCACACAAGTATATTGCTTGCCTTAATATTAACGTTTCTCATTTTATTTGCTGCCCTTGCCACGACAACCTTTGCAACGCGCACAAGTCTTCTCATTCATCGTCAAATCATTGAAGTTTTAAGCCTAATCGGAGCTACAAATGCTTATATTGCAAACCAATTTCAGATAAATGCGCTTAAGCAGGGGCTTCTTGCAAGCGCGGTCGGATCTTTTTTGGCTTTTTCAACTTTTTTAGGGATTGCCACCCTTTTGGAAAAGGCAGGTTTACCTTTCAGCCTTAATTCTTCTTTCTTTTTTCAAGCTGTTTGTGTGTTTATACTTGCTCCCTTTCTTACGGCTTTTGCTATGATGCTATCCGCGCGTCGTGCAGTCATGAAGGCTCTTCGCCCATGAAAATTGTTCTCTTAGACCGCGATGGTGTCATAAATGTGGATCGCCCTGATTCCGTAAAATCAAGGGATGATTTTGTTTTACTTCCGGATGTGATCTCTGCCGTGAAGCTTCTTAATGAAGCTTCAATTCCGATTGCGATTGTCACAAACCAAGCCGTCGTAGGTCGAGGAGAGCTAAGCCCTGAAGGTCTTGAAGAAATTCATGAATACTTGAGAAGTATTTTGGAAGAAAGTGGTGCATATATTGATAAAATTTATACCTGTACATCGTGTGATTCCAATAACTTTCACCGCAAACCCAATCCAGGTCTTCTTTTAGATGCGCTTGATCATTTTCAAGTCAAGCCTCAAGAGGCCATCTTAATTGGGGATGCCTTGCGGGACCTTGAAGCCGCAAGCGCAATTAAATGCCCGCGGGTTCTTGTCCGCACAGGTAAGGGAATGAAAACATTAGAAGACGGGCTGCCGGATGCTGTACTACCTGTAAGTATTTTTAATAACTTTTATGAAGCCGTGTCACATTTCCTCAATGAGAAGACATGTTGAAGCAAATGATCTTCTATAGCTTAAGGCTAATGGTATTAGCAGTCGCAGGAGGAACCCTTTGGATTACGGGACTTATCCTTTTTACACGTATCATACCTTCTTTTCCTCAAGATTCAGTGAGCCCAACAGATGGTATCGTCATATTTACGGGGGGGGAAGATCGCCTTAAAGTTGCTCTCGCCCTTTTTGAACAAAAAAAAGGAAAATATCTTTTGATTTCAGGTGTTAATCCACAATCAACATTTTCCGAAATTCTAGCACCAACGCCTTCCCGCTCTCAGATTACATTAGGGTATGCTGCTCGAGATACGTCGGGAAATGCAGAAGAAACAATGGCTTGGATCCATAATAATAATATTAAAAGCATAAGACTCATTACTTCTAATTATCATATGCCCCGAAGTCTCCTTGAACTGCGCCACTTGCTTCCAGATGTTCAGATTCTCTCTCATCCTGTCATTGGGAAAAATTTTTTAAAACCCAAATGGTGGTTAGATGCTTCTACTTTACAACTTGTTATCCAAGAATATAATAAGTTTCTTTTTGCCCTTATTCGAAGACCTTTTGAGGATTTGCAGGGGTTTTTGAGCATTAAAGGTAAAGCCTAATGATTTGGGTAAGGTCAATTGCATTTAACGGTATTTTTTATAGTTGGACTCTTTTTTTCGCTCTGTTATTTTCCCCTGTCCTCCTTTTCCCTCGCGCGTACATTTTAAAGGTCTCAAAAATTTGGGTTTTTGGTGTTTTTTGGATTTGTGAGCATATCTTAGGTCTTCATGTTAAAATAATAGGCAAAGAAAAGTTAACCCTAGAACCCGCTATTCTGGCGATAAAGCACCAATCAGCATGGGAAACAATTTTTTTTAATTATATTCTTGCTGATCCTACCATTGTCTTAAAACAAGAATTGTTATGGATCCCTTTCTTTGGATGGTATTTAAAAAGGCTTGGGATGGTGCCTTTGTCGAGGTCCAGTGGAAAAGGAGCTCAAGACCTTAGAAAACTTTTAAGAAGCGCAGAACAAGCTGTCGCGCGTGGACAACCTATTCTTATTTTTCCTGAGGGGACCCGGTCCAAGCCCGGTCAAAAAGGGGCATATCATTCTGGAGTTGCAAGTCTTTACCGCCACTTAAAAATTCCTGTTATTCCTGTTGCCCATAACGCGGGTCTTTTTTGGCCCCGACGCGGATTTCGTAAGTCTGCGGGACAGATTACTTTAGAAATTTTAGACCCCATTGAACCAGGTCTTTCCCGCCAGGAATTTATGGGTATACTGGAAAATAGAATTGAATCAAAAACAAATGCGCTTGTCCAACTGGGGCTAAACAATGCTAAAAAATCGTAAAGTACTTTTTGCAAGTTTACTTATTCTACTCTCCCTCGTGATTGTGAGTTGGCTCATTTTTTTTGAATATAATGTTAGGTGGCTAGAAAAAAACATTGAAGAGGTGGCGTCAGATTTAAGACAAAAGGGGTATACAGTTGCTTATTCAAAAGTTGAAATAACTGGGAATCCCTTATTCCTTAAAATTATCTTTCAAAATCCGCACCTTAAAGATCCAAAAGGACTTTTTGACTGGCATGGACAGGAAATGGGTATGGCTATAAGGCCTTGGCAGCCTTACATCTTAACCTGCACTTTTCCGGGAGATCAAAAGCTAGGGGTTCCTCAGAATACCCCCATTCCCTTGGGGATTTTACAAGTTGAGGGGGCTAGAGCAACCATTTCTCTTGCCTCAATTGGGGTTCTTGAAGAAGTTGCGATTGTTGTGGATCGTATTTCCTCTCATCTGAAAGGCCAGCTTCAACCCGTTTTTCTTGAAGAAATATCTTTAAAAGTTACAAATTTGCTTGATCCTTTAAACCTAAGCATTTTTTTTAAGGCAAATGTGCTGAATCTTGAAAAGCCATTAAACCTGCCACCTCGAGATCACCCTTTTAATTTAAAATTTGAGGGAACGCTTGCAGGTTATCAACCAACGGTTTTTCCAAAGACGCTTGCTGAATGGAGAGATGGGGGCGGGGTTATAGACGTAAATTCACTTAAACTTAGCTGGCCTCCTTTAACTTTTGATGCAAATGGAACGTTAACGCTTGATAACAATATGTATCCTTTAGGGGCTTTTTCGAGCAGGGTTATAGGCTATCAAGATGCATTAGCTGATCTTGTAAAATTAGGGTGGGTTAAGAAAAAAAATGCCTCAGCTGTTTCCTTTGCTCTTGATCTTTTTAGTATTCCTGATGAAACAGGCACTAAGCAGCTAACAATTCCCATTACTTTACAAAATAAAACTTTATCCGTGGGCCCCGCGCCACTTCTGAAGTTGCAACCTATTGAGGAATTTTAGGATCTAGGCCTTCCTCACCTTCATATAAAGTCGTTCAAGAATGTTTCACGTGAAACATTTTAAAGAATCGCTTCACCTTCCTTTTAAGACATTGGATTGCTTCAGAGCAATGCTCCACGCAATTGCGAGCCTGGGACATGGACCGTTTTTTCCTTGACGCCCCACCCATCAAAGCGCATATCATAAAAAAATTTACCCGCCTACGCAAAACCCTATGCGTAAGTTTAAGGATGGGGGCGGACGGGCATTCGTCGTAGCCTTGGCAGAGACGGATAACGCTTCGGGGGGTGAATCCCCGACGAAGGAACGAAAGATACCATGGGCACAAGCCCATGAAGTTTCATAAGTGAAAGGTGAAGTATGATGTTAAGACTTTTCTCAGTGTTATTTTTGGTGTTTGGCCTTTTTGGGTGTTCTGCTGAATATACAGAAGAATCACTTGAAACGTCGCATCCCGATGACGTTCGAAACAAGGGGATGGGCAAATTTTTAGGTGAGGATACCCTCCATTTTGGCGGCGCCAAAAAGCGTGAGACTGAAGATACGGGCCTTGGTGTCAACAGCCATTTGTGGAGAGCAACGCTTGATACAATTTCATTTATGCCTATTTCTTCAGCAGACCCATTCGGAGGAGTCATTATTACGGACTGGTATTCACCTCCTCAAAGTTCTCAAGAACGACTCAAAATGAACATTTTTATTCTTGATCGACAACTTCGCTCAGATGGGATTAAAGTAAGTATCTTTAGGCAAGAGAGGGATAAATCCGGCCAATGGGTTGATAAGTCCGTTGATCCCCAAACCATAAAAGATTTAGAGAATACAATTTTGGCGAGAGCCCGCCACTTTCGTACAAAAACACCAAAACCATAGAGAGCCCCATGAGCATTAGATATAACTTTCGTGACAATGAAACAAAATGGCAAGAGGCTTGGGATCAAGCCAAAATCTATCAAACAAAGGAAAAAGCTCCTAAATACTACGTGCTTGAGATGCTTCCCTATCCCTCTGGCCGCCTCCACATGGGTCACGTGCGTAATTATACTTTTGGGGACGTGATAGCAAGATACAAACGTGCCTCTGGATATTCCGTTCTCCACCCTATGGGATGGGATGCTTTTGGACTTCCCGCTGAAAATGCTGCTATCCAACATGGGGTCCACCCTAAAGTCTGGACTCTTGAAAATGTTCGCTTTATGAAAGAAGAAATTCAGTCTTTAGGAATTTCCTATGATTGGAGTCGAGAAATTTTAAGTTGCTCCCCTGAGTATTATTGCCATGAACAAAAAATATTTTTAGATTTTTTAAAGAAGGGAATTGCTTACCGAAAAGAGTCCTTCGTAAACTGGGATCCGGTTGAAGGAACGGTTTTAGCTAACGAGCAAGTCATAGACGGTAAAGGATGGCGTTCTGGAGCACCCGTTGAGCGTCGTAAACTTTCCCAATGGTTTTTAAAGATTACGGATTTTGCTCAAGAGTTACTTGATGACCTTGACCATTTGGGCCATTGGCCAGAGCAAGTTAAAACGATGCAAATAAATTGGATCGGTCGCTCGAAAGGCGCTCTCATCCACTTTCCTCTCGTTGAAAAAGAAGAAGTCTTAGAGGTCTTTACGACTCGTCCCGACACTATTTTTGGGGCTTCTTTCGTTGGTATTTCGCCGGATCACCCCTTTGTTGAAGAGCTCGCAAAATCAACCCCTGCCCTTCAAACCTTTATCGCCGAATGCCGAGCCATGGGCACGAGTCAAAAAGACTTGGAAACTGCTGAAAAGAAAGGTTTTAACACGGGATTGACTGTCAGGCATCCTTTTTTAAAGGATCACACCCTTCCCCTATTTGTGGCCAATTTTGTTCTGATGGATTACGGAACGGGCGTTGTATTTGGATGCCCTGCCCATGACGAACGCGATTATGAATTTGCAGTAAAATATAAACTCCCCATTCTCTCTGTTATAAAAGGGCCTGAGGAAGAGCCCCTTCCTTATGAAGGTGAGGGCATTCTCATCAATTCGGATTTTCTCGATGGTCTTGACGTAGAAGAAGCTAAAAAAGAGGTTATCCGCCGGTTAGTCTCAAAGAATCTTGGAACCTCAGAAATCAGTTATAAACTAAGGGATTGGGGTGTTTCACGTCAACGCTATTGGGGGGCCCCCATCCCCATCATTCATTGTACCCATTGTGGTATTGTGCCTGTTCCTGACGACCAACTACCTGTAAAATTGCCTGAAGACGTCGCCTTTGATCAGCCTGGAAATCCCTTAGATTCACATCCTACATGGAAGTATGTTAATTGTCCCGTCTGCGGGCAACCTTCGGAACGTGAAACGGATACGTTCGATACTTTTATGGATTCTTCATGGTATTTTGCTCGTTATTGTTCTCCTCATTCTGCTCAACCTTTTGAAATGAAAGAAGCCGAGTTCTGGTTGCCTGTGGATCAATATATTGGGGGTATTGAACATGCGATTCTTCATCTTCTGTACGCCCGTTTTTTCACTAAAGCTTTACGAAATTGCGGCTACTGGAATATTTCAGAGCCCTTTAAAAATCTTCTTACCCAAGGAATGGTCTGCCATGAAACCTATCGGGATCAAGCAGGAACTTGGCTTTACCCGCAAGAAGTAGAAACGCGCGATGGCCAACTTATAAAAATTGCGGACGGAAGCCCTGTTAAGGTAGGGCGATCTGAAAAAATGAGTAAATCCAAGTGCAATGTGGTGGCCGCCGCTACGATTGTAAAAGAATATGGAGCTGATACGATACGCCTTTTTATGCTATCGGATAGCCCACCGGAACGTGACTTTGAGTGGACAGAAGCAGGTATTGAAGGAAGCTGGCGCTATATAAATAAAGTTTGGCGCCTTGTGACATCGCATTTATCCGATTTAAAAATGGTAAAGGCAAGTGATGTGCCCTCAAGCTTTACAGAAAAAGCTCTTGAAATTCGTAAGCTTACTCATAAGACAATCTCTTATATAACACATGATATAGAGCAATTTCATTATAACCGCTATGTCGCTCACTTAAGAGAATTTACAAATGGCCTTGAAGAGTTTATCCCATCGGAAGCTTCTGAATTTTGGACCCTGCGAGAAGCCCTTGAGACGCTTGTTCTCCTTCTCTCACCTGCCCTTCCTCATCTTGCTGAAGCCTTATGGGCAGAACTCGGGCACCCTCCTTTTGTTGTTAATGAGGCTTGGCCAACAGCAGATCCTGCTTTTCTAAAGGAAGACAAGCTAACGCTCGCAATTCAAATCAATGGAAAGCTGCGTGGAACGCTTGTTGTTTCACCAGATATGGAGGAAGATGAAACCAAGGCGCTTATTATGGAGTTGCCATTTGTTCAGGCCCAGGTCCAAGATAGGCAAGTCAAGAAATTCATTTATATCCCAGGGAAAATTGCAAATGTTGTTTTATAAATCTCTCATTCCCTTGAGCTTGTGCTTACTCTTAAGCGCATGTGGCTTTCGTCCCCTTTATACCCCCTGTCAGGGAAGAGGAGAGGTAGCCTATCCTATTAAAATTGCGACAATCTCAAACCGCGAAGGGCAAATTTTAAGAAACTATCTCTTAGACCTTTTAACGCCGGAGGGACCTCCACAATGCCCACTATACATTCTTGAAATAACCCTTACGGAAACGATTCGGCCGATTGGTATAAACAAAGATGAAACCACCACGCGAAGCGAAGCCATTTTAACCGCGGCCCTTGTTTTAAAAGATGCAAAAACAAATTCTATTGTCTATAAACATAGAACAAAGGCCATTAACTCGTTTTCCATTTTAAGTCAGAATTATTATGCTGATCTTGTCGCAGGGGAGTACGCAAAGAAGGAAGCGACTAGGCTTTTGGCCGAAAAAATTATGCTTCTTGTAACAACATACATCGACACACATGAATGAAAATTAACTTTCCTTCCCTTTTTCAAACACCTGTTCACAAGTATAATGTGTTTTTTATATTTGGAAATGATGTCATTGTTTTTGAAAGAGCAATTCGTTTTTTACAAAAAAAACTTGCGCTTCCGCTACGTGTCAAAACAGAAGAAGATTTGTTAATAAATTCTGCTTTTCAACCATCGCTATTCGAAGAAAATGCAGGCCCGCCTCCTCTTTCCCTTATTTCTCCTGTGACTGATAAAGTTTTAAAAGCGCTCGACAAGATGAATAACAACACCTTCATTTTAACTTCTGAAAAAGCGCGCACCCAATCCAAACTTGTGACAACCTTCAGCCAATCCTCCACGTCCCTTGCTATTGCGGCTTATGCCTCCCCATTAGTGAACTCAGAATTTGAGTTTCTAGTCGGGGAAATGAATCTCCCTGTATCATTTAAAGGGCTTCTCTTTAAGGCTTATCAAAATGACTATATGGGCCTTTTAACTGTTCTTGAGAAAATTAAGCTATATGGTGATGTCCCTGAAGCGGAATATGGATCTTTCTTAGAAGCTTCATCTTCTTCTGATGAGCATAGTATTCTTCTTCATGCCTTTCTCACAAAGGATAGGGACAAAGCAATACATACCCTTTCAAGAATAACTTCCTTAGATATTATTCCCTTACTTAGAAATTTAGGGCGTTCTTTTCAAACTCTTTTTGAACTTATACCTTTTAAAGGTTCTTCGAATCCCATCTCCTGGCAATCACTTTCCACCCCTGTGTTTTTTAAAGATCAACCCCTTTATCAAGCAGGTCTATCCCGGTGGCACGGTAAAGAAGTCCAAAACCTTTTGGAAACCTTGCTGGACCTAGAGCGAAAGGTCAAATTTTCGGGGTTAACGAATTCCCAATTACAGAACAAGTTGATAGTATTTTTGCCCTAAGTCCAGTCTCTCTTGATTAAGTTCATGTGGAGCTTCCTATACTACCCTATTATTGAAGATTCAGGATGGCGAAGAGAAACGTCATACTGATCAATCATATAGACAGGAATGGGGTTAGGAATCGCATTAAACAAAGTAAAGGGAACTCCTACCATAATCACGCCACTAGAGAAGGCAAATTCACTATACATAGGAGCGGTACTATACATTGTATCTCCATTAAACATAGGATAGCCGCCATACATTTGATAACCGCTATACATTGGAGAACCGCAGTAAAATGAATCTGTGTTTGAAAAACATGAGGCATTTGCTTGTGAAAAGCTCCCCATTAAGGCCCCTGTAACAAGTGCCATATATAAAACCCGTGTCATTTCTCATACTCCTTTAATTTTCTACAACAAATGCCAAACCCTTAACTACAGTATGAAGAAATATAATTAAGTACGAATTAATAATTAATGAAGTATTTATTAATAAATGAGCAGTTTCTAAATAAAATTTAATTTTAAATACTTGGGGGGATTACGCCACGGTGGGAGTTGTCTTTGCGAGGAGCTTTTTCTCCGAAGCAATCTGATCATCAGGTACACTATAATTGTTTCACGTGAAACAATTCTGGGATGTCTTTCTATATCGATTCTAGTTCCAACAAATCTCCCACGAGTCTTTCCCCGGACACTCATGTGCTTTCGCGGGAATGACGACCGGGGAGAATACAAATTGTTTCACGTGAAACAATTTCAAAAATTATGAATTCATTGATTCAAAAAATTCCGAGTTGTTTTTGGTATTCCGGAGTTTTTCAAGAAGGAATTCCATCCCATCCGTGGTTCCCATGGGTATGAGAACACGCCTGAGGACCCACATTTTCTGAAGAAGATCTTTGTCGATTAACAGCTCTTCCTTACGCGTCCCCGATTTCGTGATATCAATGGCTGGGAAGGTTCGTTTATCAGATAGTTTCCGCTCAAGGACGATTTCAGCATTACCCGTTCCTTTAAATTCTTCAAAAATAACTTCGTCCATACGGGATCCCGTATCAACGAGAGCCGTTGAAATAATGGTAAGGGAGCCACCCTCTTCAATGTTTCTTGCCGCTCCAAAAAATCTTTTAGGGCGCTGTAGAGCGTTGGCATCAACACCGCCAGTTAGAACTTTCCCGGATGAAGGCACAACTGTGTTATACGCCCGCGCAAGTCGGGTGATGTTATCAAGGAGTATTACAACATCCTGTTTCAACTCCACAAGACGCTTGGCCTTTTCAATAACCATTTCAGCTACCTGAACATGTCGTGAGGCAGGTTCATCAAAGGTTGAGCTAATCACTTCACCTTTGACAGAGCGAGCCATATCCGTCACTTCTTCCGGACGTTCATCAATAAGCAAAACCATTAATGTGACTTCTGGATGGTTCTTGGCAATAGAGTGGGCAATATTTTGCATCATCACCGTTTTACCAGATCGTGGCGGGGCAACAATAAGCGCCCGCTGCCCCTTACCAATGGGAGTCACAAGATCAATCACCCGCGGTGTCAGGTCTTTATAGGTAGGATCATCAATCTCAAGGTTGAGTCTCTCATCCGGATAAAGCGGCGTTAAGTTGTCAAAATTCATACGATGCTTAATAACGTCAGGCGATAGGCCATCAATTGTATTGACCTTCAAAAGCGCAAAATAGCGCTCTCCATCTTTGGGGGCTCGGATTTCCCCCTCGACCGTGTCTCCGGTTCTCAGGCCAAACTTCCTGACCTGACTCGGCGACACATAAATATCGTCTGGACCAGGTAAATAGTTGGCTTCAGGGGAACGCAAGAAAGCAAAGCCATCTTGCAATATTTCGACGACGCCGCCTCCAAATATAGACTCACCCTTCTCTGCCATTCGTTTTAGAATAGCAAACATCATATCTTGTTTGCGAAGGGTACTGGCGTTTTCAATTTCAACTTCTTCAGCTAATGCCAGAAGTTCAACAGGCGTTTTGGATTTTAAGGTTTTTAAGTTCATTGGATATCACTGGGATTGTAAATGAGAATGGCCACATTAATGGCAAATATTTTTACAGAGTTCAAGCTTTATTTTAAAAAGGTTTGAAAACTGCTAAAATAACGATAAAAATGGCTAGCAAAAAAGGAATTTCATTTATAATACGTAGTGATTTCCGAGACAAGGCGGGGGTCTCTCCTTTAGCAAATGTTTTCGCAATTCTTGCAAAATATCCATGTAATCCGGCCAAACAAAGCACAAGGGCGAGCTTCATGTGAAACCACGGCTCACCCCATGTATTCATTGCAAAGGCCAAAAGAACCCCAAAAAAGAATGTGAAAAGAATCGACGGAAGCATGATTATTTTGAGAAGCCCCCATTCCATTCGACAAAAAGTTTGATAAGCCTTTGATCCGACTTCAAAGTCTAAATGATAAACAAACAAACGCGGCAAGTACAAAAGTCCCACCATCCAAGCAATAATAGCTAAGAAATGGAAAGATTTGAGAGTTAAATAGTATTCAGAAAGCATGTTGATTCTCCTTTATATTTTCTTGGATTATCTCGCCACCGTAGCACCTAATGCGACAGCGTGATCGCAATGAGGAAGAGGGGCTACCGTCATTGCGCGGACCGAAGGCGATAAAGAAAGTCCCCTTAA
>DATKTE010000269.1:0-14495 GCA_035531295.1 Alphaproteobacteria bacterium | reverse complement strand
AAAACACAACAAAAAGTTTATCTACGTTTGCGGCCTCGATCCAAAAAGTAAAAAGAAGAATAATTACGCATCCCAGTATTTCTATACGAAAAGCAAGCTCCTCTTTCCAGGTGAGTTTGAAACCATTTAGAGAATTTCTTGAAGCCCCCATGAGCTTGGTAAAAAGAATCATCAACCCTCGCCCATCTTATTGGATATTCATTCGAATGCGGTACCTCAAACTTACCTCTTCTTGAGGAGCAAGATTCAACGTCCATTTTATACGCTTATCATCCTCTTCATGAGCATGGGTTTCTCTTAAAATGATCCATTCACCCGGAACGCTTTGAAAAACCGTAACTTGTTTGGGAGTTTTAGTTGTGTTTTTTAAATCCAATCGATAGCCCGACTCAACCACTTGACTGCCTAGCTTTCGATAGTCTGTCTGACGCATTTCTGCGGTAATTTCTTTTGTACTTCCAACCCGCAGACTAAGTAACTGCCCAATAGGTGTGAGAGAGGTTTTATTTTCACCTATATAAAGAAGAGAGTTATCCATGTTTCGTTTAAAAACCTGAATAATCCCTTTGGGAAGAAGGACACCGAGGCCATACGCTGCCGTATTTTGGACAGAAAGCCAGGTCTCGACCATTGGTTTCATGACAACACCTTCTTCATCAATAATGATGTTATTTTTTGGGTAGATGCGAAAGCTTGTCGTTGGTGTTAAATTTTTCGCAGAAAACCAAGAAATGTTTTTTACGGTTTTATCGGGAAGGCTCATGGGTCTTTCAATATCATAGAAAAGATCTTGTTGTTCAGCCACCCGGAAGTGGCCTTTTTTAATATCTATCCGACTTTGGTTCCGAATATTAATCCAGCTATTCAAATCAAGATGACCGCCTTCTGTATCTAGTATGATCGTATAACCCGCATCCCACGAAAAACCCTTTGCCAAGTAACCCATCTCAAACAGATATTCTCCTTCCTTTGGGTTTTTGAGCTTTAAGGTAATCTGCGGCTCAGAAACGAGGGTATAGGGAAGGTGGGGAAAAGCAATGCGGGTTTTTTTAATATCAAAGATTGTGCCCATAGATTCGACGAGAACTTTATCCCCATCGAGGGCTAAAAGCTTAGCAGTGGCCGGTGTTGGAGAGGATTGAAGGGGCAAAATGGTTACCATTTCGCCAATTGAATGCTCTAAAAGCTTTTCACCTGTAATGTCGGGAGTTTGAAAATTATATTCTAGAATATTCAAGGGGGGGGATGGGGGGATTGTTTGGAAAAGGAAGCTATCAATCAAGATTGAAGAGGGCACATCTTTAATCAAAAGCTTATTAGAGCCTTCTTTTAAGAGTGCCTTACGCTTCTCCTTAATAAGTGCCATGTCCTTAGGATACAAGGTCACACTTACCTCAAGCTGCGAGGACTGGGTGACTTCTTGTACAACGGCTACGGTGGTTTGCGGGAGGTGGAGTGCAGCGAGGAGAACTATAAGTAAGTTTCTGGATCGCCACGCCCACTTTGTGGGCTCGCGAAAACGACTGTGGGAATTGCCCCCCATTCGTCTTTGCGAGGAGCTTTGCTCCGAAGCAATCCAGACATTCTTCCCGAGGCATACACCGATGTGTGAGTCGTTAAGGTTTTTCATAATCATCCCACCTTTGGTAATTCGTGAGCTTGTCGCTCACGAGGAATATGGTCAAGGGCATCTAGAAGAACGATTTCAGATGCCTCAGACACTGACCCTAGTTCTTTAAATTTCCGCGCGCTCACAAGCACGCGATGTTCGAGACTCCCCATCGCTTGATTATAAGATTGCACCGCACCCCCCAAATTTCTTCCCAAACGAGCAAAGTGATCGGCCATGTCGGAAAGACGTTTATGCAGCTCGCGTCCAAGTTCACTAATTTCTTTGGCATTTTCAGCTAAATGCTCATGTCGCCAGCCGTAAGCAACAGCTCTTAAGAGAGCAATAAGTGTTGTTGGTGTCGCTAGAATAATTCGATCTTCAACGCCAGCTTCAATTAAACTTGGATCTTGCTCTAGTGCTGCGCTAAAAAAGGTCTCGCCGGGTAAAAACAAGACAACAAATTCAGGTGCAGGCTGAAATTGCTCGTAATAGGACCGTTTTGCTAGAGCTTTAATATGAGACCGCACCTGACGGGCATGGTCTTTCAGCTTTTCCAGGCGCGTTTCCTCATCTTTCGCCTCAAGCGCTTCCAGGTAGGCAGCAAGGGGTGCTTTGGCGTCGACAATGATTTTCTTTCCCCCTGGAAGATTAATAATCAGATCAGGACGCAATCTGCTCTCCTGATCCGATGAAGAAACCTGTTCCTCAAAATCACAATACTTTACCATTCCCGCCATTTCGACAACACGCCTAAGCTGCATTTCTCCCCATCTCCCCCGAACGGAAGGAGCTCTTAACGCATTCACAAGATTAGATGTTTCTGTTTTAAGTTGGTTTTGGCTCGAAAGAAGTTCACTCACCTGGTGTTTAAGGACCGCATAGGCGCTCATCCGTGATTTCTCAAGCTCAATAATTTTCTGATCGACTGTTTGAAGAGATTCTGTCACAGGCTTCACAAGATCAGAGATTGCCTGTTGGCGGTTTGAAAGGTCATTTTGGGCAACCTCTTGAAACTTTTCAAGGGTCGCATTTGCAAGTTCCAGGAAGGATTTATTCGTCATGGAGAGAGTATCTTGAGAAATAACTTTGAATTTATCTTCCCATTGTTTTTGAATGTTTTCTAAAAGGGAAAGCTTGTCAGCGCTTTCCTTTTCCGTCCGCTGAAGAGCAACTCTTAGCTCAGCATTCCGCTCCCCTTGCAAGCGCAACTCGTCTTCCCGTTTTGACAGCAGTGCATCCACGTCTTCTAGACGCCTGGCACGTTCCTGATAAAGGGCGATGTCTTGCCTAACATGGGAAATTTTCTTTTGTAAATAAATATAGACGCAAAATCCTACGAGGACACCTCCCCCCAAAAACCCTGAAATCACTTCAAGTTCAACCATGAATACGCCTTTGTTTTTGATAACTATAAATCCTGCCCCTCAGACGTGTCATCCTTGGGCTAGAAGCGCTTGATTTTCAAAGAAAATCTTAGTTCTTCTTGACCCGAGGATCCTGTTTCCAAAGAGATCCTCGGCCAAGAAATGCTAATGTTTTCCTTAGAAAACAAAGCATTTCTTGCCAAGGATGACACGGGTGGGTACATAGTTACCTTTTATGTTCATTATGCAAAAAAGTTCACCTAATATGATAATAACTCTGGCATGTTTATCCAACATGTTTTATGACAGTAGTTATCCCTTATATGGATACACTCTTTTTTGTGTTTTGGCCACACTTTGCGGAGGATCACATGGAAAATATGACACTCATCTTCCAAGCTTGTGCAGGCTTGATTTTATTTTTTGCCCTGGCTTGGCTTTTCAGCGAAAATCGAAAACAAGTAAATTTTAAAGCAGCCCTGATGGGGCTCGGTATCCAAATTGCACTCGCTATTATTGTTACAAAATTTAGTATTGTCCGTTCTGTCTTCCTAGGAATTGGAGATGGGGTGATGGCCTTAAAAGATGCAACCGTTGCCGGAACAAGCTTTGTCTTTGGATATTTGGGTGGGGGGGATTCTCCCTACCAGGCAAAAGAGGGAGCAAACTCTTTTATCTTTGCTTTTCAAGCCTTACCCATGGTTATTGTCATCAGCGCGATTGCCATGCTCCTTTTTCACTGGAAAATCTTACCTGTTATTGTCAGAGCTTTTTCAGGCGCTTTTCAGAAAATCTTGGGAATTGGTGGTGCGTTAGGCGTGTGTGCCGCAGCTAAAATCTTTTTAGGCCAGACTGAGGCCCCCCTTCTTGTTCGACCTTATTTAGGAAAATTCACCCGCAGCGAGCTCTTTACGGTGATGACAGCAGGAATGGCAACAACATCCATTTCCATTATGGTCCTTTACGCTATGATTTTGGAAGGGACCGTTCCAAACCCGATCGCCCAAATCTTAACCGCCTCCATTATCAGCGTACCTGCAGCCATTACAATTTCTCGCATCCTGATTCCCCAAGTCGGGGAAGACACATCAGGCCATCTTGTTGTTCCCTATCAGTTTTCGGGATCCATGGAAGCCATTGCTCAAGGGACAACTGATGGGATGCGCCTCTACATGAATATTTTGGCGATGCTGATCGTATTTTTAGCGATTGTGGCTTTGGCTAACACGCTGTTAGCTCTTCTTCCAAACATTGGGGGAGAACCCATGAGCTTACAGCTTTTATTAGGCTATGTTTTAGCCCCTTTGGCCTGGTTTTTAGGAATTCCCTGGCATGAGGCGATCCCCGCGGGCGCTCTCTTGGGTAAGAAAACGATTCTGAATGAAATTGTAGCTTTTGTGGGTTTGGCTGCCCTTCCAAAGGGCGTCCTAAGCGTGAAAAGCAGCATCATCATGACTTACGCCCTTGCGGGATTTGCAAACTTAAGCAGCATTGGTATTCAAATCGGAGGCATCGGCACCATGGTGCCCGAGCGCAAGCAAGAGATCATCTCTTTAGGGTTTAAGGCCTTGGTTGCAGGAACCATTGCCAGCTGCATGAGTGGAGCCATCATCGGTATTTTGTATAGCTTTGGGTAAAGATCGTTGGGTTTCACCGGCCGAAGCGTCGTTATTGTAGCAGGTCCCACGGCAAGTGGGAAATCTGCACTCGCAAAAAAATTAGCACAGGAAAAAAACGGCGTCATTCTGAATGGGGATAGTCTTCAAGTCTACAGTGGGCTTGAAATTCTGACGGCTCAACCCACGGTGGAAGACCAAAAAGCGCTACCTCACCTCCTCTATGGATTTTTAGATCCTGAAACGACATGGTCCGCTGGAAAATGGATTTCTCTTGTCCTCCCTGAAATTGAAAAAATCTTGAAAGAAGGGCGAACCCCCATCGTTGTGGGCGGGACTGGACTTTACCTTAAAGCGTTATCGGAAGGAATGTCCCCGCTCCCTTCCATCGATCCTAGTGTTCGAAAAGGCTTGCAAACCCAAGGACGCTCGCAAGAATCTCTTTACGATGAACTCCATGCCATCGATCCAGAACTTGCAGCACGGATTGATCCTCATGATGGGCAGCGTACCTTAAGAGGACTCGAGATCTTTCATGGAACGGGAAAACCTTTAAGCTATTGGCAATCCCAAAAGCCAACACCACCCTCTTATGAATTTGAGAAAATTCTCCTTATGCCTCCGAAAGAAGAGCTTGAAGTTCGGATCATAGCGCGCCTTGAGGACATGCTCGCAAAAGGAGTGCTTGAGGAAGTATCTCATTTTCTGGCGCTTTCTGCTTCTGTAACCGCCATGAAAGCGATCGGCCTTCGCGAGTTTGGGACTTATTTAAAAGGAGAGTGTTCCTTGGATGAGGCCAAGGAATTGATTCTCATCCACACCCGCCAGTATGCCAAAAGGCAGAGAACATGGTTCAGGCATCAGTTTGGGGTGGGAGAAGAGTGAGCTCCACTCCACTCCGTCGTCATTCCTGTCCTCACGAAAGAGGGGAACACGGAAACCAAGGAGATGTTGCTAACATTAAAAGCTCTTCCTGGGTCCCCGACTCGTCTTTTGGGCTCTCGGGGATGACGGCAGGGGTGAAACAATCGTTACTGTCATTTTAGATGCGTTTACCGTGAAAATTTTTTTCAAATTTAGAAAAAGAACAAGACACATGACATATTAATTACTTTTTTGGCCGGCAAGTAATAACACAATTTTTTGGATTACCGCCATTACATAACGCATATGTACCATTTATTACACAAGAATACTGCTTCAAATCAATTTTTGCCAAAACGATTTGGTCATCGTAATGACACTGTATTGAACCATCAGTGCCAAATCCAGCCCCACTAAAACCTATCGTGCTTTCTTCACCCCTATTCACAAAGCTACTACTCTTAATACTAAAGTCTACACCTTTATAGTTTTCCGTTAATGAAGTCGAGAATATGTATGCTGGGCAAGTAAATTCTTTACCACGATCTTGAGCATTTACTTCTTGTGACACAACGCTCAAAGTGAGAGCAATGGTTAAAATAATTCTTTTCATATATTCTTTCCCTTCTATTTTTTAAAATTTTATTATTTTTAACTACAATAAAATAATTAATTTTTTGATACCTTTGGTAATGTCCCTACACCCCAACCATCTCTTTGAATAACTTTTCCGAAAGCTTTTCCACCGAAGGAAGCTTAACCTTTTTGCGCCGCACTTTTTCCATTGGCGCCAGAACCTCAGCGTACCCTGTGATTACGGGCTCTTCCTGTTGATTAGAGCATAAACAATAAAGCATAACGTGATGGTTCATAGGATCCTTTTCTGTAACCGTCACTCTTGCCGTAATGGTGTCGCCAATCGCAACTGGCTTCAGAAACTTCAAAGACTGATTCAAATAGATTGTACCAGGTCCGGGAAGAAGCGTCCCGAGGACAGTTGAAATAAGGGATGCACCCCACATCCCATGGGCAACAATCTTATGAAACATATCGCTTTTTGCGTACTCTTCATCCAGATGGGCAGGATTGACATCCCCTGACATGATGGCAAAAAGCAAAATATCCCGCGTTGTGAGCGTATGTTGAACGCTTGCTGAATCACCGACTTTGATTTCATCATAAGGTTTGTTTTCAATAAATTCTTCCATATTCTTCATTTCCCTAGAACATACATTCCCGGAGCATCCCTTAAAATGGGATATCCCTTTGTGGGTTGGCCCATAGGGGGAGGACTTAATAGACCCGTTGAGTGATCGACGAGCCATTTCTCCCAAGCCGGCCACCATGAGCCATGATGATGGGGCGTATCCTGCAGCCATTCGTCGGGGAAAAGATACTTCCCATTCTTTTTTCGAGTGGAAATTTGGTAACTTCGATGGAGATGTCCTGGTTCGCTCACAATACCTGCGTTATGCCCTCCGCTGGTGAGGACAAACGTCGTTTCTGCATCTGTAAACAATTGAATCTTGTAAACGGATTTCCAAGGAGAGATGTGATCTTTCTGAGTTCCAACAACAAAAAGAGGAACTTTAATATCATCAAGTGTTATGGATTTGCCTCCAATGGTAAATTTGCCATCGGCAAGGGTATTATGAAGGAATAAGCTTCGAAGATATTCGGAATGCATTTTATAGGGCAAACGTGTTGCATCAGCATTCCACGCCATTAAATCTGTAAAGTGAAGCTTCTTACCTAAAAGATACCGTTCAACCATTCGTGACCAGATCAGATCATAAGAGCGCAGCATATCAAACGTCCCTGCTAATCGATTAGAGTCAAGATACCCTTTGTCCCACATCGTATCTTCGAGGAACGTTATCTGACTCTCATCAATAAAGAGAAGCAGCTCACCTGCATCTTCATAATCAACTTGTGCTGCAAAAAGTGTTATTGTTTTTAAGCGATCATCCCCCTCACGGCGCATGGCACACGCGGCCATAGAAAGTAATGTCCCGCCCAAACAATAACCAACGGCATGTACTTTTTTCTTAGGGATAATCGTCGAAATTGCCTTCAAAGCCTCCATAATCCCCAGATTCAAATACTCTTCAAAGCCAAGATCCCTATCTTTCGAATCTGGGTTTTTCCAAGAAATCACAAAAACCGTGTGGTTATGCTCGACAAGATACTTTACTAAGGAATTATGAGGCGACAGATCCAAAATATAATACTTCATAATCCAAGCAGGAATAACAAGGACGGGTTCGGCATAGACTTCATCTGTGAGGGGGGAATATTGAATCAACTCTATAAGACGATTTTGGTAGATGACCTTTCCCTTTGTAATGGCAAGATTTTTACCAACTTTGAATTGCTCTGACTGAATGGGGGGTTCTTTCCTTAAATAGCGTATCGCATCTTCTGTCACATTTTTTGCTCCTTTCACCAAATTCATCCCATTAAGATGAACCGTTGTCCTCACAACTTGTGGATTGGTAAAAGGAAAATTAAGAGGGGCCCACATATCTAAATATTGACGCGTTAGGAAAGGTAGAATCTCTGAATGATGCTCTGAAACACCTCGAACCGAACTGGTTGCTTCCTCCCACCATTCTTGAGTTAATAAAAATGCTTGTTGATAGATATTATAGGGCCATGTCTCCCACCCTTTATCCTCAAATCTTCTGTCCTCGGGAAGGGGGGTGGTACAACAATCTGTTTTGATCCCACTTATAGCCCATAAGGAATAATCAATTAAATTTGTACTTTTTCGCAAAGCACTTTCCACAAGTGAAAGTTGTTTTCCAGGCGAAATCGAAAGATGCATAAACAAGTCGAAATACGCCCCTGCAACAGACGCGGGGGAAAGCGCCCATAATTTCCCAAGTCTCGCATGAAACTCCCTATCAAATGCGGTTGTAAACTGATGATCTTGTGGAGGCGCAGAATCATAAAATATTGCTTCAGTTTCAGGAGAATATAAATGTGGATCAACGTCTTCAGCAGATATAGCTTTGAAGGATCGTTGATCGTCTTTTTTTCTTGAAGACATGAGCTGTCTCTCCATTACTTAATTAGATAGACCTTTAGGAATCATTGTCTCTTAATTTCATTAATATTTTCATAAGAGGGAAATAGGTGAGTTTTAATTCTACTTTTTAATATGAGCTTCCGTGGTTAAAAGACTTCGGACATATCACGTGCTACTGACATTAGTGTGTGAAAAAAGTTGACCATATAGTAAACTTATATATTATAATCCTGATTAATATATAAGAGGATATGATGTGGACACGAACCTATAGCAAAACTTTTAAAGACGTCAAAAAAGAAACGATTTGGAAATTGTGGACGGATGTGAATAATTGGGCTCAATGGCACGGTGATTTGGACTATTGCAAAATAGAAGGTGATTTTGTCATTGGAAATCATTTTTTGTTGAAGCCTAAAGGCGTTTCAGCCGTTAAAATTGAACTTACGGAAATTGAAGAGGGACGAAAATTTACAGATTGTACAAAATTCTTTGGCGCTAAAATGTATGATACCCATGAGCTGGAGGAAACCAAAGAGGGTTTACTCTTGACGAATACGTTGGTTGTGATAGGTCCTCTTAAATGGCTCTGGATTAAGCTTGTTGCTAAAAACGTAGCGGATACTGTGCCGCAAGAAATGGAAGCCCTCGTTGACCTTGCAAGATCACATAAAACATAAGTCTGCTTTCGGCTTTGAAGCGCCAGAAGATAGCCCGGGATTTTTGCTCTGGCAAACAACAATTGTTTGGCAAAGGCAGATTAAAAAAGCTCTTGATGCTTACGATATTTCCCATGCCCAATTTGTCGTTATGGCAATGGTTTTATGGTTTGAGGAACATCATCAAGAACCAACCCAAGTCGCCATTGCTCGCCTCTCAAAACTTGATCAAATGACGGTTTCAAAGTCCCTCAAAAAACTTGTGGGTCAAGGATATATAAACCGCGAAGAAAGTCCAAAAGATACACGTGCAAAGTGTGTTCACTTAACGTCCGAAGGAAAAAAGCTTATTTCAAAACTTGTTCCAGTTGTGGAGGGGGTGGATGAACGTTTTTTTAGAGTACTGGGACAAAACGGCCAGAAAACCCTCATTCAACTTTTGAATAAACTTGTGACGGAAATGAAAGAATGAATTCAAAACCTTTAAAAACTGACCGCGCCTATAAATCGCTTTGCACAGAATTTTATGATATGACGAAGCCTTTAGCATCAGGTATTGAAGTCGTATTTTATAAAGAACGATTGAGTCATAAAACAGTCCTTGAAGCCATGTGCGGGTCGGGTCGCTTGCTCATCCCTCTTCAGTCTCACTTCTATCTGAACTCACACACTTTTGCGCATAAACCCGCATCGCCTCGGCAAGAAATTCAGCCATTTTGAGATGATGGGCTTCAAAATATTTTCTAAAATCAGGATGTTCACAATTGGAGTGCGCATGGACTTCATCTGATCTCGGGCTCAAGCCTTTATAAATGCATACCTCAAGAGCCTTGATTAATTTGAGTTGCTAAGTTGTTTCATTTTTTCTAATCTTTCTGGCATCAGTTTAATACACCAGGGATCCTTCGATAGATCTTCATATGCAAGTAGGGCGTATTTTTTCATATAAGCCTGATGAATTTCGGCCAATTCTTCGTAAATCATTCCACGACCAACAACCAGTAATTCAATTGGGAGCTCACCTTTTGTAGCTATATCCTTATATTCATTAAGAAGAGAAAGTTGTGTGTTTTGAGCCTCATCTAAGCTGCCAAGTGAACGCAATGCGCGTCCTATACCCCACTTTGCTCCCCTGATAACAATAATATCTCCTCTGTCTTCTCCATATTTTTTGCACTGTTCGAAGGAAGAAAGCGCTTCCCTGAACTTCCCTGCCTCAATATAGTTTTGTGCTAGATTGTTATAGAGTGATCCGAGCCATGCTGACGCTCGCTTATCTTCTGTGTTTTGCGCAAGATCAATTGCGGTTTGGTTCCATTTGATTTTGTCATCGACATCTCTTTCAATGATGGCAATCATATGAGCAGCATTGACGGTATGAAAATCAAAATTATGCTCTTTACTTAAGGAATATGATTTCTTAAATAATGATAAGGCTGCTTCAATATTATCAGATTGATGAAATACACGCCCTCGCTCGAGCAGAATTCTCACTCGAGCAAGATCGTACTCTGAGGTGAGTCCTGCTTCTGCAGTATCAAGGGTCTTATGGGCTTCAGCAAATTTCTTTTGCATGGCTTGAGCAAGGGCAATCTGTGAAAGGATCTGCAAGTATATGGACTTATTTTCTAAAACTTGAGCTTGAGGGAGAAGATGGGTCAGGTTCTTTTCAATATCTAATGGTTGCCCAACAAAAAGATCGTCGAAATTTTCTAGGTTCGTATTCTCACGTGAATAAGGCATCTCATAACTCCTATTGAATATTCCTTGCAAATCTAATTAATGGACGCATCTCTCATTACCGAACAATTTTTTACGATTTGAAAAAACCATGGAAACGATTTGGCAAACAGCACTTCATAATGAGAGCCCTAAAGTCTCAATCCAGCTTCAGAACCATAAGATGCTCGTCATAAAAATTTTCACCTACTTTTAAGGATCGCGGCTCTGTTCCATAAATCTGAAAACCATATCTTTGGTAAAGATTAATGGCAGCTTTATTGCCCGTTGTAGCAGTACAATGCAGTTGAAGAACCCGCTGGCGAGCATGATTTATAACAGCTTCGATCAGCTGATCTGCGGCCCCTTGCCCTCGATTTTCTTTCCTTACGTATAGACCAAAGAGGGTGCCCCTATGTTTTAGCTTTTGAAATGTGAATTGAAAAAATCCCGCAACGCCTATTAGTTGATTTTCAACAAAGGCTCCAAATATATCGTTTTTAATCAGACTTTTCTTAAACTCTTCATCCTCCCACACAGATTCTTCCGCGTAGGAACCTCCAAAAAATTCTGGATGAAGCTTTACACTTTCAAGTCGAATCTCTTTCCAACTTGCCCAATCTTGTTCTTGAAGTCGCTTAATCTGGCAGTTCATTGTGATAACCTATCATTTCCATCATTGAATTCTTAAGCCCGGGCAACTTTTCTTCTGTAAAAAGAGAGTACGTTTTAAGTTCAGCCAATTTTCCATCTTGTCTCGGCCACCCCCCTCTTTGGGTATATTCAAGTTCGAAATTGAGTTTCTGCGGGATCTTATTGCTGCCTAGATTTTCAGCGTCACAATAAATTTCAACCTTCTTTGCCCCTAGAACTTGAAAGGCTAAAAGCGTCATCGCATGGGCCGCTTCTGTTGCATACCCTTTCTTTCTCTTACTGCGTCTGATAAAATAAGAAATTCCAAATTGTGGAATGAACCAATTAGCTTGAAATGCAGGAAAGGCACAACGACCAATAATATGATGACTCGATTTTTCCATAATAATATAACGGATAAAATCTCTTAAGATAAATTCAGCATGATGTTTGCGGCATTCCTCCTCCACAGATTGTATCGTTGGAATCAAGGGCGTCCAATTAAGCCATTTCACATAATCCTCATACCCATCCATCATCGCTTGATGGAGCCTTTCACCCAACCCAGCTTGAGGCATGTGAAGGATGAGCCTTGTGGTTTCAATACGTTCTGGCAAATCAATTAAAATACGATTCATGTCAAACAAAACCTTTCTAAGATTTTCCAATCAAACCGCTTCGCCCTTCTCATTAAAGCTCATCCTCACCTAAATGACAAACAAGCCAAGGATGAGCGGGCCAGCTGTAGCGTTCACTTAAATGATAACCTCGTTTTGTGGTTCACGAAAAGACAAGTCTGCAAAGAGAATCCAAAAATAAAAAAATCCATGCCTGAATTTCGGCGGCAGTCTTTGATGAATTCACTTATATTAGGGTGAGGACGCTTAATTGAGTAAGGAAAAGCATGATAATCGCCGAAACAAAATACGAGTATTATCAAGCTCTCATAGATAAGAAAACCGAATATGAAGGTGTGTTTTTGTTTGGGGTTATTGCGCCTGATTCAAGTATGATAGACGTTGGATCTCTCACTCACGAAATTTTAGAAATTATTTTGACCACGGTGATAAAATGAAATTTTTGACAATACTGTTTACTTTTCTTGTGTTTCTCTGTGAATTTGCTTGCGCTCATGAAATCGCCGTTACGCTTGATGATCTTCCTGGTGCGCAAGATGGTTCAGCTGAAAACCTACGCGAGATCAACGAAAGAATTTTGGAAGCTCTGAAAAAATATCAAGCCCCAGCCATTGGTTTTGTTAATGAAGAGAAGCTTTACAGTAAAGGACAAGCAAAAGAAAAAATCGCAATTCTTCAATCATGGATTGATTATGGTCAGCCTCTCGGAAATCACACTTATTCTCATCCTTTTTTAAGTAGTTCAAAGCTTGAGGAATTTGAGGCAGATGTCCTTAAAGGAGCCATTGTTTCTAAAAAACTGATGAATGATGCAGGCCTTGAGTACATCTATTTTAGGCATCCTTATCTTGATACGGGCACAACGAAAGAGATGCGCTCTTCTTTCGAAGCTTTTTTAAAAAAAGAAGGGTATGTCATCGCACCGGTTACTGTTGATACAGATGATTGGAAATTTAACCAGCAGCTCTTTGAAAATCCAGAAGATAAAGAAAAAATCATTCAAAAATATCTTGAGCATACAAAGAAAAAATTTGCCTTTTATGAAAAAGCTTCAAAGGAGATTTTTGGTCGGATTATTCGTCATATATGGATCCTACATGTGAACTTAATCAATTCCTATGCGATGGAAGATTTATTAAAAATAGTCCATGAGATAGGCTATGATTTCATAACTCTCGATAAGGCTTTAGAGGATGAAGCCTATTCTGAGCCCGATAACTATTACCCGCCTTTTGGTATTTCCTGGCTCTACAGGTGGGACTTTACGCGAGGCAAAGTTGTTGATTGGTCCCAAGATCCTGAACCTGATGATAATCCTTTTATAAAGGCGAAAAGTCTTACCTTATTCGATAAAGCGCGGAGTCGAAGTATCCCTATTGAATTGTATGGGAGGAGGGAATCACAAGCGAAGGCGAAAGCTGGTCTTCTCAAGCTTCCTGTCGTAATCATTAATCATGGGGATACCCTTAAAAATACAGAATATTCATTTATAGCCAATTCTCTGGCTACACAAGGCTACTTGATCGTAAGTATCCAACATCAATTGCTTGAGGATCCATCTCCCGTAGAACGGAAGACTGTCTTTGAAACACGCAAACCAGAATGGGAACAGGGAGTCAAAAATATACTCTTTACCCTTTCTGAGCTTAAGAAGATTGAACCAAATTTGGATTTGGAAAAAGTCACCTTAATTGGCCATTCTACTGGCGGTGACATATCGATGTTATTTGCGTCTCACCATCCCGATTTGGTTGCAAAAGTCATATCCCTTGATTCTCTGAGTTATCCTTTTCCCACGGCTAACCGCATGCCCATCTTATTCCTCAGAGGAAACGATAGAAAAGCTGATGAAGGTGTCCTCCCTGAATCAGGCGCTACCATCATAACTCTGAAAAGCGCTCAACCTGTGGATATGTGTGATCGTGGTTCAGAAAAAATGAAGCAAGAAATCAACGAGGTTATCTTGAAATTTTTAAGAGGACAGTTGTGAAATACTTTTAGATATTAGTTCTTAGGAGAGTTAAAAATGCTCAAATATCTTTGGCAAATCTCAAAATTCTTTTGAGCACCTTTCCCTCGCAATGAATCCAAGCATGTGAATGGAATTAACATGGTTCTCGATGGAGGGCTCAGTCGCGCGTATTAGCAGCAAGTGCTCCAAACTCTATGATTCGATAAGCGCTGTTTTCTACAACATTACCACATTAGTGACACCACCCTGTCAATGACACTTCAAAATGTCCGGTTTAAATAGCACGACAATTGTCCGAGTTTAAGGGGCTCGCGAGCGCGCTATCAAACGGCGCCGTAGCGAGCGAGCCCCCTTATGCCGCAAGTTGATAATCATCCAAGGATTCTC
>DATKTE010000268.1:0-26969 GCA_035531295.1 Alphaproteobacteria bacterium | reverse complement strand
GTGTTGACAGATAAGTCAGGATGCCTATACTCCGCTCAGGATGTTTAGGAATTTTTCCCGCCTCTACAAATCCCGTGCTATAAGCTTTGTGGCTTGAGGGGAGTGGGGGCCGACGAAATCCGGGGTAAGACGGATATCCTTCGGCGGGTAAAAGCGTCAGAAGGAACGAAAATGCAAGGGGCGTATGCCCATGAGGTTTTAATAGCCTATCCATGGATTTAATCCTTTGGTGGGTAAGTTAAAATTCTAAGTAGGAAAAAAAGACACCATGTGCGTAAGCTCGTGGAGGTTCACAAAAGAGTATTAAGGAGAAGCGAGTGGCTCGTATAGCTGGCGTTAACATACCAACGCAAAAAAGAGTTGAAATCGGGTTGAGATCTATCTTTGGGATCGGCCCTTCAAAGGCGAAAGAAATTTGTGATAAGCTAGGAATTCCTGCTGAACGACGCGTTCATCAATTGACGGATGCTGAAGTGTTAAAGATACGTGAAGCTATTGACCATGAATATAAGGTCGAAGGAGATCTTCGGAGAGAAATCTCTATAAACATTAAGAGATTAATGGATCTTGGAAGTTATCGTGGTCTTCGTCATCGTAAGGGGCTTCCGGTCAGAGGACAAAGAACGCATACCAATGCAAGAACACGCAAAGGAAAAGCTGTGGCAATCGCAGGTAAGAAAAAGTAAAGGTTAGGATTATAGATGGCGCAAAAACCAGCACAAAGGATACGTCGGCGTGAGAGAAAGAATATCGTCTCTGGCGTGGCACACGTGAATGCATCTTTTAACAATACAGTTGTGAACATTACAGATGTTCAGGGCAATACGATTGCTTGGTCCTCATCGGGAGCCAAGGGATTTAAAGGTTCACGCAAGTCAACGCCGTATGCAGCGCAGATTGCGGCTGAAGATGCAGCAAAAAAAGCTCAAGAACATGGGATGAAATCCCTTGAAATTGAAGTGAAAGGACCAGGGTCAGGCCGTGAATCTGCCCTTCGGGCCTTGCAAGCTACAGGATTCGTGATCACATCCATTAGAGATGTAACGCCTATTCCACATAATGGGTGCAAACCAAAAAAGCGTCGTCGTGTATAGACTCGCCTATGTAACTGAAATCTTTATACCGAGAGGGTAGACACGTGATACAAAAAAATTGGCAGGCTCTGATTAAGCCTTACAAGTTAAATCTGGATCATAGCGAAGATCCAAATTATGTTGCAACAATAACAGCAGATCCACTAGAACCTGGGTTTGGAATGACTTTAGGGAGTGCTTTGCGGCGTGTATTGCTGTCCTCCCTCCAAGGTTCAGCGGTCACATCGATTCAAATTGAAGGCGTATTACATGAATTTTCAACCCTACCAGGGGTCAATGAAGACATGACTGATATTGTCCTTAATTTGAAAGGGGTTATTACAAAGCTGCATAAAGCTGGGCCCGTACGCGTGAAGCTCCAGGCTGAAGGACCAAGTGTTGTGACAGCTGGAAATATTGAAACAACAGCTGATCTCGAAATTTTAAATAAAGATCATTATATTTGCACTCTCGGTCAAGGGGCAAAGCTCTCCATGGAATTGACGGTTAGCACCGGAAAAGGATATGTCCCGGCAGAAAGCAATAAGAAAGCGGACTCTCCCATTGGTTTAATTCCTGTGGATGCTCTTTTCAGTCCAGTAAAGAAAGTCTCTTATAAAATTGAAAATACTCGTGTGGGGCAACAAACTAACTTTGATAAATTGATCATGCGCGTTGAGACTGATGGGTCGGTTCGTCCGGATGACGCCGTTGCTTTGGCAGCTCGTATTTTGCAAGATCAACTTCAAAAGTTTATAAATTTTGAAGAGCCCAAAGAAACTTTTGTAGAAAAAGAGGATTCACTTCTTCCTTTCAACCGGGCCCTCTTGCGCAAAGTAGATGAGCTAGAGCTTTCAGTCCGTTCTGCGAACTGTTTAAAAAATGACAACATAATTTATATCGGAGATCTGGTTCAAAAATCAGAAGCAGAAATGCTACGCACCCCTAACTTTGGTCGGAAATCTTTGAATGAAATCAAAGAAGTTCTTACCCAAATGGGATTAGGCTTGGGGATAGAAGTCCCTGGATGGCCGCCAGAAAATATTGAAGAGCTTATTAAAAAGCTTGATGAGCCATTTTAAAAGGAATAAGGAGAATTTAAATCATGCGTCATGGTGTTAGTGGCCGTAAGCTCAATCGTACATCGGGAGAAAGAAAAGCTCTTTTCATGGGGCTAGCAGCGTCTCTCGTGAAGCATGAGCAAATTAAGACAACATTACCAAAGGCCAAGGATCTTCGCCCTATTGTTGAAAAAATAATCACTTTAGGAAAAAAAGGTGGGCTTTCATGTCGTCGTCAAGCTATTTCCAAGTTAGGAGATACTGAGCTCGCAGAAAAAGTCATGGGGCCTTTAGCTGAGCGTTATAAGGATCGCTCAGGTGGGTATGTCCGTATCATTAAAGCTGGAACACGTGCTGGGGACAATGCACCTGTTGCCATTATAGAGCTTGTTGATCGGGATCTTTCAGCCAAGGGTAAGGATTCTGGACCTCTTGCCGAAAAAGTTGAAGATGAGGAAAAGCCTGCTGGGGCATAATAGCCCTTGGAGCGTCATTCCTTATTAAGTCCACCCAAGGCGTCATAAAGGAATTTTAAAACCCTAATGCTTACCACTTAAGGGGAGCGTTAGGGTTTTTTGCTATCCGGGACTTAGAAGAAACTTAGTACCATAGAAAGTTCTGAGCCCCAGAGGTTAACAAAATCTAAGGCTTTCGCCCGAAATTTTCTAAATTCCAGGGTGGCGCCGTCAGGTCAGAGTCATTTACCTATTTGGTAAAACAAGGAAGGACTTGAAGTATCAAAATGTACCTCAAAGGGACCCGACAAACCCGACAAATCTAGCAGCAGGAACTTTTGTCGGGTTTGTCGGGTGGTATTTGAGGGTTATATTCCTCATAAAGGGAAACATGTGTTTTTTCCTGGATTACTTCGGTCCCTGTGATACCGCCTCATGAACTTGAATAAGATAGAATGTATTGCTTTGGAGCTCACGCTCCTCGCAATGACGGAGAAGGGTTCTGTCAGGTGGTATTTGAGGGCTACCCTATTCCATTTTTAGATGGATAGACCTTTAGGGACCTGTGTGTTTAGGGGAGATGAGTAACCTCTCCCCTTTGTGGGAGAGGTCGCCCCGAAGGGGCGGGTGAGGGGAATATGAAACAAATGAGATAAGTGAATCATTCCAAAAAATCTTATCTTTGCTTTGAACTATTTTATAGTTCTGAGTAGCGGCATTGTTATTTCAATTGACTTTCTAATCTATATTATTTATATCTTTTTTGTTGCTAATTTTATGGTGTCTTATGAATATTAAAGAATTTCGATCAATGCAAAATAAAGCTACCAATAAGCTTTTTAAAGTTCTTTCAATTATATTATTATCCGCAAGCTTTTGGACAATAAGTTCGGCTTCTTTTGCCATGGAGGAAGAGAAGACTGAAAAGGGTGAGAAAAAAATATCGCGGAAACTTTTGACAAGCAATCCGACTTTAAATGATGATCCTAAGATAATACAATATAGAAATGATATTATTAATTCCTTGTCTCTTCAAGACCCTATAAAATGTATACTTAAAGATTTCAAATTTCCTAATAAATATTTTTTTAAAGTAAATTGGATAGGAGAAATGCATTGTGTTAAATATTTAGATTTAAGTCAGGAATCCAGCTCGAGAAAAAAACGAGTTTTATTAGCTGAGATTGAACGAAGTTCAATAGCTAGAAAAGATGTAAGTGAAATCTATGGGAAAGAAGCTGAAAAGCTCGTTCTCTTGCCGAGTAATCATACAGTCACTATAGACCCCGAACATCATTTTATGGTTATGAAATTGGCAAAAGGCGAGTCTTTAGCGGGGCTTGTGAATCATTATCTGTGTTATGAAGAGCTCCATGATTTCGAAATAATCTTGGGAAATGTGGGATATGCCTTAGGAGAATTACATTACCTCCCCCTAAAGAATGAGAATGACGAATTTTTTGCCGGATACGGGTTTAATACGCATACACATGGCGATCTTACTTTTCCAAACATCTATTATAATAAAGAAAACGAAAAAACTTACCTTATTGATTTTGAAGGTTACTCGAAAAAGGGATCCTGCTTATTTGACCTAAATTTCTTTCTAGGGTGTTTAAGTGAACATTGCAAAGATATTGAGGAAGAGGATATTAAGAAGGATATTAAGAAAGGGAAATTATATCAGCTAAGAGCTGCGTTTCTAAAGGGCTACGCGAGCGCTTTTAGTCATGTTTCCCTTGAACAGAAAAAAAATCTTATTCGCAATATCGTCAGCCATCAAGGATATACAGAGTCATATAATGAACTCTTTGAACATTTAGAAAAATAAGACTACGCCCCTTTTTTCTTGGAGGATTTAGTCTTATTAACCACTAAGAAGATTTTTCTCATCACTTTGCAATCCGATGGCATTTTTTCTTTTGCAACTTTCAGCCATTTACCTGATCCACTAGGAACTTATTCATAAACTTGGAGTTTTCTGAGACCCAGAAGTTAACAGAATCTATGGCTTTCGCACGAAATTTTCTAGATTCCAGGATGGCGCTGCGAGGTCAGAATCATTTACCTATTTGGTAAAACAGGGAAGGACTGAAGTACCAAAAGGTCCCCCAAAGGGACCCAACAAGCCCGACAATAGTTCCTGCTAGATCTGTCGGGTTTGTCGGGTGGCATTTGGGCCCATATTCTTATTAATGGAGATATGTTTTTTTTCTGGATTACTTCGGTCGTTGTCAAATCTCCTCATGAACTTGAACGAGATAGAATGGATTGCCTCGGAGCCTTAGCAATTTGCGAGACGGCGTGATCACAAAGACGATTTTCGTAATTATGTCAGGTTCTAATGTTCTCTCTTGTAAATTGTAAATTGTTTAATTATAAATATTCATCATATTATTTTGATAGTGTTTCACATAAAAGGATTGTTAAATATGAATAAACTTCTTTTTTCTGCATTTTCGATTGGAAGCAGCCTTCTTGCGTTTTCATTGCCTTCCAGGGCAATGGAGGAAACAACCTCATTTGTCGATTGGACAAAACGACCTACGAAATTGGTCGAGCATATCGATGAATCCGCTTCAAATGTGTATAAAAGAACTACCGATTGGGGTAAAAATACCGATTGGGGTCATTACCCTGGTGATGAAAATAATGGTTCAGATTATGGCATAATGGGTATCCCCGATCACCTTTTAGTGGGTTCTTTGATTCAGCGACAGCCTGAGAAGCAAACCTGGTGTTTTATGGATTTCGGAGCCGGTAACGGTGCATGGGGTAGGTCTATGGCGGCTTATTTAACGGATACTTATTCAAAGGAATTGAAAGAAGATACAAAAAGATTTTACATTTTTAGTTTGACTGGAGATATTCTTAAGTTCTCTCACTCATTAGAGAATTCTTCAGTAAATTCGTATCAAACACGCAGGATCTCCAGCGAAAGCCAGGTAAGTTTGGATGAACCCGGATGTACCGTTTATGAGTGGGGGAGATTCAAAATTGAATGTCTAGCCAAGAAATTTCCAAAGCTACAAGGGAAAGTCGATGGCATTTTTTCTTTTGCAACTTTCAGACATTTACCTGACTCACTAGGAACTTATTCACAAACTTGGAGTTTCTTAAATGAAGCTGGCGTGCTCGCGACAGATGAGCATGTTAATGCAAATGTAAACGGTCAATATATGATGTTACCAGATATCCTAACAAGGTTAGGGCTGCCTTATGTAATCTGTCCATATACCGGTATACAGGGCGTGATAACTTGGAAATCAGGTGTGACGCTTCAAAAAATACCCCAATTGTCCTACACTAATGAACTCATTTCAACCCAGCCTGAGTATGAATCAATCGTTACTTCTCCCGTTGTGGTTTGCTTTAGTGGAAATACGAAAGAACCTGAAATTTTATCAAAGCTTCGTTTTAGCTTTGAGGAGGGATGGGGATATTTTCCTAAGATACCCTGCCGGCGGTCTGAAAAAAAGACCCTAGAGTATATGTATAATTCTACGGGATATAAAATTTTTGAACAATTAATTCAGCCCGGCGCATCCCAGATATCAAAATACGCTTTCTATTCGGAAAATTTGACTTCTAAAGAGTCAGTTGAACGATTTTATTTTGGACTCTTTGGAATGCCAGAAGAATTAAGGTATTTAGATCTAGAAGGTTTGAAAAGACATGTTGAGACATTATTCCGAAGTCCTAAGGCTACCCTTATTGAAAGCAAAGGGGATATCTGAGATCTAAAGGATCACGTGTACATTGGGGTTAGGAATAGAGGATTCATTGTTAACCTTCCGCTTTTTCAACCTCAATGGCTTCTTTAGAGATAAGCGCTTGAACCCAACCCCAAACCCGCTCATAAACGCGGCACAGGGCCCCATTTGCCATGACATTGCTACTCGTAATAATGGGGTCGAGAAAGACATTCAGTGCTAAGATAATGGCAATCATTTCAGGGTTAAAATCTAGATAGGTTTCGTAAAGAGGGAGCATAATAAAAATTGCTCCGCCTAGCACAGCAGCTGTCGCAAACCTCGCCAAAACAAAAACAAAGCTAAAATTGAGCCATGTTATAAGATCAGGACTCACTCCGTAGAAATGCCGATAAATGAGAAAGCATAAAAAGGCCTGTGCGATACAATCCCCAATTTGTTGAATGTTCGTTGTTGCCGGGATAATGGCGTTAGCCAATTCTGGGTTTTGAAGATTTTTGGCCGTTCCTTGGATTGTCCAAGGCATGGTGGAAAGGCTGCACCCTGATGTTAAGGAAATTCCTCCTGCTGGTAAAAGATTTTTGATATGAGCCGTAATTTTTCTTAAGGATAATCCTGCTGAAAGTGTAAATAAAAAGAAAAGATAGAGGATTAAAAATAAGGCAAGCCACAGAACTAAAAGAGAATAATGTCTGAAAACATGATTGAGCAAATTTGTCTGGTACATTTGAACGGCAAACCCCAGGATAAAAAGGGGAATTAAACGTGCAAAAACACGTGTGAGAATCCATTCAACGATTCCTTTGCCTTTGGCAATCGTGTTTGCGAGTAAGGCGTTTTTACTGAAAGCATTTATACAACCCAAGACAAGACCAATAAGAGCACCCTTTTCAGCCGACCACCAACTGGGTTTGCTGAGGGGCAATCGCCAAAGGGCTATAAAATCACTTGATAAGGTTGTAGCCTCAAAAGAAGGTAGAAAGTCTGCAGCAGAATGAGCACAAAGGTACGCGTACCAAACGCTGCTAAAATTCGAAAAGCCCTCAAACAAGAGGAGGGTCACAATAAATAGCGGCGCTTTTCGTTCAAAGGAACTGATCGAATAAGCAATGAAGAAACAAACCGTAAAAGGCATGATCCAGATAAGGAGGTCTTTAATTAATAAGCTTAATGTATAAAAAAATTGATGGGTGGTGATGGGTAAGATATCAGCCATTAAAAGATATGCAGACAGAACCAGAAGAATTTGAAGGCTTCTGTGTTTAATAATCCTAATTATGAATGAATTCATGATTGCCCCCTTTTTATATTTCTCTAAGCGATTGTTAAAGAACTACTTTCTTAAAACCCCCCAGTTGCTCTTTCAGAACTTTGGCGGCAACGACTTTAACTTCGCCAGGCGTTAGTGTCCCCAACTGAAAGGGACCATAGCTAACACGGATTAGGCGGCTTACAGGCCATCCTAGGTACTCGAAAACGCGTCGTAGTTCCCTATTCTTTCCTTCTTGAAGGCTAACAGTGAGCCACGCATTGTCCCCTTGTTGACGATCAAGAACGGCCGTAATTGAGCCATAGTGAATCCCATCAATGGTAAGGCCTTTGCTGAGCTTTATTAATTCATTCACATCTACATGTCCATAAACACGTACCCGGTACCGACGAACCCAGCCTGTTGAAGGAAGCTCTAAGTGTCTAGCAAGTTCACCATCATTGGTGAGCAGTAAAAGTCCCTCGCTGCTTAAATCAAGACGTCCCACGGAAATAACGCGTGGGAGTTCTGAGGGCAGGGATTCAAAAATAGTAGGTCGTCCTAATTCATCCTTATGGGTTGTGACAAGCCCCTTTGGCTTGTAGTAACGCCAAAGTTTGGCTCCTTCGGCCTGAGGCAGGGGCTGACCATCGACCAGAATGCGATTGTGTGGCGTCACACAAAAAGCAGGGCTTTCTAGAACCTTGCCGTCTACGGCCACACGTCCGTCCAGTATCCAAGCCTCTGCATCACGCCGGGAGCAAAGACCTGCGCGGGCTATGACTTTGGCAATGCGTTCTCCTTTATCCATTTGAAGCCTCTATAAAAGCCTTAAATATTTTTTCTTCTTGAGGCGTGACGAGAAATTCGGGATGCCACTGAAGTCCAAGGCAGAACTTATACTGGGGGGCTTCTATACCTTCAATAATGCCATCTGGTGCAATCGCATTAACGTTAAGACCATTCCCCAAATCTTTTATGGCCTGGTGATGGGTGCTGTTGACTGGAAGCTCATCCCTTCCTATGACCTGATGAAGAAATGTCTCTTTAATGATCTTTACCGTGTGACTAGAACCTTCTTGAGGACTTTTTTGAACATGCTCAAGACAGGAAGAAACTTCATCAGGAATATGTTGAATAAGTGTTCCTCCAAGGATGACATTTAAAACTTGATGACCCCCACAAATTCCTAAAACGGGAAGATTTTTCTTAAGTGTCGCTCGAGCCATTGCCATTTCAAAAATAGTACGCTCCGGATTTAGAATAACTTCTGGGTGACGCTCTGATGCGCCATAAAATAGAGGGTCAACATCGTGTCTACCCCCAGTAATCAGGAGACCATCAATCAAAGAGAGATAATCTTCTACAAGATTGAGATCGTGGGTGAGGGGGAAAGGAATCCCGCCGACTTTTGCGATCGATGAGCAATAATTTTCCCTGATCGCATACCAGGAATTTTTTGAATACCCGCCAGGGCCTCGTGAATCAAGTGTAATACCAATAAGAGGTTTTTTAGTCATGACATTCCTTTAAAATTATATTCGTAATAACAGATTTGAAGATGTCTGGATTGCTTCGGGCTATCGCTCTCTTAATAAATTTAAGTTTCTGGATCGCCACGCCCCCAATGGGGGCTCGCGAAGACGGCGGTGGGAAACCCACCCCCGGTCGTCTTTGCGAGGAGCTTTGCTCCGAAGCAATCCAGTCTTTCTTTCCTAAGTTCATTAAGAAGCTCCTTGAGAGCCGAAGCAATCCAGAAATAAACTATCTTTAGGTATGATATGTATAGTATAACAAGGAATATTAAAACTTCTATTTCCATTCGAGGTGCATCAGGTGATCGATTCCAATGTCTCAAACTGACAGATTCATTTCTTGGCCAGCTGCCACAATCCATGGCTTTCTTAGGCGGTGTCCGCGCTGCGGTGAGGGAAAGCTTTTTAAAGGCTATTTGACTCCTCAAGATAGATGCATGATTTGTGACTTAGAATTTGAGGCTCTAAAAGCGGATGACGGGCCCGCTTACATAACTATGGGGCTTGTCTGTCTTTTCATCGTTCCGTTCTTTTTTGTGCTCCAGGCTCTTTATGAGCCTCCTCTAGGAATTGCCCTGTTGATTAGTCTGCCGCTCACACTCGCTATCATTCTTGGTCTTCTCCCCCTTATTAAGGGGGCTTTTATGGCAGCTCTTTGGAAGAGCGGGGACAAAAACTAATCTACATCCTTAAGTCCTTGAACGATATGTGGTAATTATTTACTCATTAATGGTAGGGAGATTAGGTCCTGGTTTTGCAATATTATAATTACTATTTAACTTACGACGATTTTCCTGATGCGGCTTACGTGTGCGGCAAATAGGTTTTGGCTTGGGCTTTGGCTGTTGTTGTCCAATTAAGTCTGCACTTTTGCTATGATTTGCCTGCAATTGTCTTCTGGGCAAAGGAGCTGACATGGATCCGGCCAAAGGAACCTGGGAAACGACGATATTGTGGGGGGTAGGCAAACCTTTTTCACCTTCTTCTTTTGTTTCCATTGCATTTGCAAGGGAAACAGTGGAAAGAAGGGAGAGAGTCATAAGGATAACATAATTATTCATTGCAATATCACTTTCATTAAAAATATAAGAAGAAAGCCATAAGCGTTGAATAAAAATTGTGCAAGCGGAAAATATATTTTTTTCATGTATCATCTTTCATTTGGCGCCATGCAGGAGAAAATCTAGTAAACATTTGCTTTAGGGCAACATTTTGTCTGTATCTTAGCCTACTCAAGTATGACCCTGATGAGTGATGTGCTTAAACATAGGTTCTTAAGTACGCCTTGTCCTTAACGTTTTATCCATCAATCTTGCCATACGTTCACCTGACTCGATGGCGCCTTCCAATGTTCCTAAGGCGTCTATGATGGTTGTGTGCTCACCTGCAAAAAATATTTTATCATCGATGGGACGAAAGGCTTTCCTGACCGTTTCTCCCTCCAAATCTTCCATTTCTGATAACCATTCAGCAGTTCCTACGGCTCGATTGGAATAGGAACCTTTTGCATAAGGATCATCGATCCAACTTTTAAAAACGGCATTGTCATAGAATGCGAACTGTTGATCTTTGGCTTCTTTAAGAGAAGCGGTTTTAAGGGTTAGGGAGGGATAAGCTTGCCTCATAACGTGCATTCCTCGACTAAATTGTGATTGAGCATTTTGTGCAGAGAATATATCGCGCTGAACTCCATAATAAAAAGTCATAATGCGATGGTCGTGATTTATCCAACCGATAACATCGGGGGATAGAATAAAATCATAGGGGGGATTTTTGATAGAAATGGGAAAAAGAATTTTAGCGTTGGTGCCATATTGAACGGCTTGGATATGTGATAATTGCTCAAAAGGAATCGTGTTTGAACCGAAATCAATGTCTTTAAAAGTAGGACAAGGAATAGCCAAAAGAACGAGATCGGTCGATATCTCTTGCTGATGATTAAAATTCAAAATGATCTTGTTATTTTGAATCCTTAAAGCCTTTAGCGCGTGATTATAGTGAATCTTGTTATGTAACTTTTCACTTAAAGCAAGGGGGAGTCGAGCGTTTCCCCCCTCAAGTGTAAGCCATGTGACGGTTAAAATGTGACCTTTATCTGCCTCTTCTATAGCCTTCATACCATTCATCAAAAATTGGTAGAGTGTATCAAAATTAGAAGGATCAAGATTTTCTAGGTTGGATCCTTCGTAGCTGCGCATGATCAGCGTTAAAATAAGGCGCAACTCAGGATCCTCAAAGGCAGTGTCAATAACTTCCTGAAGATTTCGAGAATGAGCTGCAATCTTAGGGAGTTTGTTAACGAGCGTCTCTGGGGATATCAATTTTCTTAAAACTTCGTATGGGGAACGATCAGGTTTCCAGTAACAAGACCTCATAAAATAAGGTCTTTCATCCTCAAGAATTTCGAGTCCAAGTTCATGGATCAGTTTGAGGCTGTTTGCAGCTTCACCGCCATCGTGGAAATTTTTTCCACCCAGCTCTTCATAGCTTTCTCCTACTTGGGCAGTGAAAACACGTCCTCCGGGTCTGTGGCGGGCTTCAAAGAGATGAACGTCATAGCCACGTTCTTGCAAGCGATAGGCAGCTGTTAGGCCCGCAAGTCCTGCTCCTATAATTGTGATTCTGGCTGGAATTTCCGCTAAAAGACTCATAAAAAAAGTCTCGCACTTTCTATTATTTAAGAAGCTTTTCTTATGGTTGCCCCAATATGTTTCTCTCCTCGAGCTCTTGCCAGGTCTTCTTGCCGTTGACGTTGCCTAACAGAGTTACGTTTTTCTGGCGTTAGGGTAGTATAACAGTGGGGGCAGGAGACGCCACGCTCATAAAAAGGAGAGGCGATATCATCTTCGGAAATGGGTTGGCGACAGCCATAGCACGTTTTGAAATGACCAAGGTTTAGGCCATGACTAACAGCCACACGATTATCGAAAACAAAGCATTCCCCTTCCCAAAGGCTCTTTTCAGAGGGAACGGTTTCAAGGTACTTCAAGATTCCCCCCTTAAGGTGATATACGTTCTCGAAGCCTTGGGATAAAAGATAAGAGGACGCTTTTTCGCACCTTATACCGCCGGTGCAATACATAGCTACGCGCTTATGCTTCGATTTATCTAGCGTTTGAACGAATTCAGGAAAGTCAGTGAATGAAGGGGTTGCAGGATTCACGGCTTTCTTAAAACTTCCAATTTTTACTTCATAATCATTACGGGTATCGATAAGAAGGACCTCTGGATCTGAAATGAGATCATTCCAATCCTCGGGGGCAACATACGTCCCTACTTTCTCGCAGGGATTAACTCCCGGAACACCTAAAGTGACAATTTCTTTTTTCAAACGTACTTTCATCCGATGAAAAGGCATTTCATCAGCCCAGGATTCTTTGTACTCCAATGCATTAAATCGAGTTTGAAGGTATGATCTTAATTTATCGATGGCTTCTCTCGATCCGGCAACGGTTCCGTTAATTCCTTCATCCGCCAATAAAAGGATACCTTTAATCTTTTCTTGATCGCATAAAGATTTTAAACGTGGCTGTACCTCCCGAAAATCGGGGAACGGTATAAATTGGTAGAGGGCTGCAACAAAGATCTTTGACATGTTTTTTCAATTTAATAAGTTGTGTTTTATGTAGATAATCCTTATTAGGAATTAGTGCAAGCTCTTGCGTCTTTTAGCTCCCTGTGATTTAATAATTTCTTATAAAATGAGGAGTATTAAGATGGCATGCCCTCGATTTTTTGTAGAAGCCATCAAAAGGATTGAAAAAAAATGAAAACATCCCTTCTTAAATCAATTAGTTTAATTGCATTTCTGGCAGTTTCTTCTCCAGTATTAGCCGCCGATCCAGTTGTAGGTGTGGTTAACGGACATAAATTTACCTATTCTCAAGTCATGGAAACAAAAGCCAGTCTGCCTAAGCAATATCAATCTGCACCTGATGACAAACTTTTCCCTGTGCTATTGAATCAGCTTGTTGACACCTATTTGATTGGCGAGGCTGCTCAAGCATCAGGAGAAGCTCAAAAACCTGAAGTACAAAAGGCAATCGCGAAAGCAACAGAGGGTATTATTGCTCAAGCCTATCTTTTAGACAAAGTAAAAGGGACGATCACAGATGCCGCTGTTCAAGCTAAGTATGCTGAGGTCATTAAGAACTTTCCGCAAGAAAAAGAAGTTCATTTAAAGCATATTCTGGTTGATAGTAAGGAAACAGCTCAATCTATTATTAAAGCTTTGAAGGGTGGGGCTGATTTCAAAAAACTCGCTCAAGCTAAGTCAAAAGATGAAACAGCAAAAGAAGGTGGAGATCTTGGCTTTTTCAGAAAGAGCGAATTACCAAAAGAACTCGCTGATGCAGCTTTTGCTTTAACCGCAGGCTCTTATAGTCAAGAACCTGTAAAGACTGATTTTGGTTGGCACGTTCTGAAAGTTGAAGAGTTTCGTGATGCCAAACCTCCAAAATTTGAGGAAGTACAGAGCGAACTTAAATCACTCATGACCCAAGAAGCAGTTGTTGCACTTGTGAAAGATTTGCGCTCCAAAGCAAAAGTTGAACTCTTTGATAAAAATGGTAAGCCTTTGCCAAAAGAGTCAGAGAAAAAGCCAGAAGCAGAAGCTCCTAAAGCTCCAACTACCGGTGAAGAGTCAAAAACTCCTGAAACCCCAGCGGCCCCTCTGGAAGTTAAACCGATTGAAAAGAAGTAGCAGACCTTAAATTGATATCTTCTCGTGTCACATGAAATATATTCAGGATGACACGAGGAGAAATTAATGAGCTATCTCGATTGTTAAAATTTAACTGCAGATTTCTTTCTTGCATTCCATAAAACCCTGACGAGTTTATCTGGATTATTGGAAAGGAGAAAAAAACGATTACTAAAGTTCATTTTTCGGGAAACAACATCTCGATCTCCTGAAGCCTTCAAATATTCCCCGGTGCGCTTCCAGAGTTTTTTAATCAGGTCTTTCTCTCCAAAAAGATCTTTAAGCAACACGTCTTCTATGATGTTAACATCAACTAGAGGAGCACGCCTTAAATCGAACATATGAGAGGCACGAAGAATGGTGCGTAAATAAAGAAGATCCCTGTTTTGAGTGTCGTCTATCTGGCCTAGGTTTGGAGGTAATAACGCTTCTTTATAAACCTGTAACTCATAGGCATCTTTAAATAATTTTCCTGTACCTACATACTTCTGTGCAATCCCCAGAAAATTATTCGCATCAGCAAGCAAGTAACTTGTATACAGTTGAGGGTGCGTTTGACCGCTCGCTTCACTTTCACGCCCTGTTCTTTGGAAATTCGCAACAAATTGAACTTTTTGTGTAAAATAAGGATCATTCTTTAGTTTTTGAGAAATCCAATTTGCAAAATCTTTGGATTTATCATTTTTAAAAGAAAGAGGATTTCGTTTTGAAGTTTCATTGAAAGCGTCAATGATGTCGACAGCCAAAAACCCTTGTCGTACCCCATGCTCTAAACCGTGGCGTTTGCGATAAACTTTGTACACTTTACCATCAATTTTTCTTGTGATCAGATTGAGGTTTGGTCTGTTGAAAACGAATGCGTCATCTTTATAAGATTTACCGAAAAACTGATTTGTACACCTAGCAAGCGAGATACTCTCAGAGTAGGAGTCAGAAAAGTCGATCTGATTTTTTGAATGAGCTGCAAAAGTATTTTGGGAAGTATTTACTGAAAACACAGAAGCAAAAGCAAAAACTAAATGTAATTTGAATAAGATTTTCATAATTTCAGTTCCTTCGTAATTTGTGTTACTGTCTTACTTTATCCTCGAGGAACCAAGGTATTGCCATGGTTCCTCGAGGAATAGTCTTATACTTTAATGGCTAGCCAAATATTTGATGTATTTTGCAAGCTGCATTTTAGCAAAACCACCAACTTTGTTGAGGGCGTCACGAATGCTATCAACCACTCTCAAAATATTTATTTTTTCAAAAATTTTCTTTAACTTTGACTGTTTTGTGATTTTGTGGGCTGCTTGTTCAATAAGGTCAATTGCCTTTTTGCAAGCCGTTTGAGTTGATTTTTTGACAAGCTCCATGACATGGGATAATTTTACTTGGCTTTTCCCAAAGACGTAATTCACTAAACTTCCAAAAGCAAACTTATAATCAAAGTACTGAGGGGTCAATTTCTTTTTAGAAACTGCAGTAATGAGATCTGCTTCGATTTGCGTTTTAATGTTTGCATTATATTGACTCAATTCTGCTTGATCAATGTCAGCTCTAAAAGTTCTAAAGATCTGTACTTTTTTGGAGTCCGAGAACACCTTAGGATTAATAATCAATCGAGCTTGCAAACGATCATATGAGTAAAAGGATGATTTGTTGTTAAAAGAATACTTTTTTGCGAATCTAAATGAATTCTTCTTATACAAGTCAAGCACCGAGGATAACTTTGGCCTTTTATAGCGGCTTGTTTCATTGGCCAGAATAGAGATGGCTCTTTTGTTATGATTACGTGTTGCAAACTTACCTGTTTTTTTATCCGTATAAAAGGGAACTCCTTTTGCCCATGAAGCGTAACCTACCTGATCAACTTTATCTTTTCGGACGAGAATTTGCATTAATCCTCCTCCGGAAGCCTTTAATTTTTGAGTAAAAAGGTTTTTATAGGTATCAAGTTGCGTTTGTAATTCCGTTGGATCATCGGATGCAAGACCTGTAGAGACCAAAAGATTCTTGATCAACGCTTCATTGGGATTGCCGATGTTGAAGGAATTCAAAAAGTAATAAAAAGTACACTCGAAACTTGTTTCTATATTTCCGAAAAGGCTCGGATTCACGCAAATTGTGTGTTTACGAGCATAATCCGAGAGATCGGGAGCTGAAGTAAAACCGGAATTTCTTTTAGGGTTATATGGCTTCTTACCTTTTTGTTTTTGTGCTTTTTCATATTCCTTTGTAAAGTTATCTAAAAAAGTTTCCACATTCTTTACGGAATTAGCATTTTTTAATCGTAGGGGATGAGTATTGTCAGAATCTTTTAAGTTATTGATTCCAAAGAATTCTTTCAAGATGTCCATATACAAAGACATTTCATTACTATGTCCATGGTAAAAAACACTATGGGTATTTCGTGTGTCGATTTCTCTCTGCAAAAGTGGTTCGATTACATGATATATTTTGTCGATTTCTAATTGCTTATGGGCATAGTCAAACCCATTAATTTTATATTTTGTAGCAACTCTATCAATGGCTGCTTTGGTTATCTCTTCTGGCTTTGAGAGCCTAGGAAACATGGCTTTTAGATGGTGACCCGTTTGAGTTTCGAAAAACTCTTTGGCCTGATTATCTAGATTAGCCGCCGATAGAAAGGTTGGCACTCCCGATAACATGACACTTAATATAAAAGATATTGATTTATTTATAAAACTCATTTTCATAATTAACCTCACTAAAAAACTATTTTTACCAAACAATTAATATTATTGATATTTACTGTTATTTACAATAACTAAATAACAATTGTATTTCAAATAACAATTACAGATATTGCATATCTGTATTGCATTTTATTGTTGTATCGAAATAAATGAGGAGTTCAATGAACGTATTTTATCGATTTTAACTGTCTGTGTCGGTAGTGTTTGTCATTCCTGAGGGAAGGAGGGGGCCTTATCATTGAAAGTAACACGGTCGCCAAACATCAACTTTTGTAAAATCTTCTGAAGAATTGGTTTCTTTCCTTCTTCGAATGTCACCAAATAGACTTGATCAAATATATTCGTCGCCCAACCGCCTGGATCATTAGCTCCTAAGGCCGTAACTATCCTTTTTAACTTTCCATGAGACCAACAAATGAGCACAGTTGTGTTTTCATATATTGGACTTGTAAGAAGCTCATTGGCAAGCTCTGTGGTCTGCAGAGGTTTGAAGTCAGTATTGAGGGGAAGTTTATAATGATTGGCAATAGGGGTACACGTTTGGATGGGTCTCTGGGAAGCATTATCCCCGTCCAAGCCAGCTGCAAAAATATGTGTAATAGGAGGATTATTGTACAAAGGGGTATACGACAAATAATAAGGAAGAGCTGCAGCTCTTTCAAGTCCATGTAAATCGAGATGTTTCTCCCCTGGAACCTTTTCAGCGTGACGAATTAATATGACATTCTTAGGTACAGCAGCTATTTCTACTGAGGCTCCAATAAGAAGGCTCAGAACCAAAAGAATATATGTAATTTTCATAGGTTGTTTATACCTAAAGGATCACTATGAAGCAACTGGGCAAGGAACGAGGACTTGTGGGAGAGGATGGGGTTCATCCTTAAATGTAGCTCGATCACCAAACAGAAGTTCTTGCAAAAATTGTTGAAACTTGGGTTTGTTATCTTTTTCAAAAGATAGCATATAAACTTGATCAAAGATGTTTTCAGGCAAAAAATCTGGCTCTTTCCCACCCAAAGCGACAACAAGAGGAGCAATATGCTTATGTTCCCAACACATTAAAATAGTTGCGTTGTCATATTTTGGATTTGTAAGAATCTCTTTAGCTACTTCTGCTACCTGATATCTATTGAAATCTAAATCGACGGGAAGTTTTAAGTGATTTGCAGTAGGCTCGCATGTTTGCTTACACCTTACGTAAGGTTGCGGTGGTTGATTGCTATAAGCTGCAAAAATATGCGTGATTGGAGGCGTATTATAGCGAGGTGTTTCAGAAAAATAGTATGCCAAAGCCGCTGCTCTTTCTAAGCCTTGAAGAGACAAACACACCCCATTTGGTATGACTCTGTCTGCATGCCGTATTATAATGACATTTTTAGGTACTGCAAAAGTACTTGTTGCTAATGCCACCATGAGGCTTAACGTCAAAATCGCAAAATGTATTTTCATATAGATGCTATTCTTTATTTAGTAGGTGTAGTTATTTGTTTTTTTTTCTTTGTTTTTTTATCTTTGTTTTCGGTGGTGCTTTTTTACAGACAGCTTTTTTCTGAGTATTCTTTTTCAATGCGGCCTTTTTAATGACAGCTTTTTTTGGGCCTGACTTCTTTACAGCTACTTTTTCTTGCGTAATGTTTTTAACCGGCTGTTTTTCCTCGATACACTTTAAAAGGTCATCTACGGTTTCATACTTATGATCTAGGGATTTAACTTTCCCTAAGTTGGGTGAATAAGTTGCTTTTTGAATCCTTCCTTTTTTTTGAGGAACGTGATCCAGATATTCTTCTGATGGACCTAAAGCAAAGATCAAATCATCAATAGACTTGTACCCATTTTTATTTATGCACTGTTGTTTATCCTTAAGGTTTGCATAGGTTGTTTCGAGAAGTTGCACCATCTTCTTGTCACGTGCAAATCGATTCTCTCCCCCCAAGACAACGGCAATGATCCAGTAGTCATCTCGGACCATGGAGGCAGCCAAACAAAAGCCTGATGCATTTGTAAATCCCGTTTTAATCCCATTCAATCCTTGGACTTTCCCTAAGAGGTGATTGTGATTGGGGTGGACTTTTCCTTTATAGACGAACTTTTGTTCTTTAAAGACTTTTGAGTATTCGGGAAAATGCTCATAGAGAGCACGCGATAAGATTGCCATATCTCGGGCTGTTGTCCATTGTTGCTTATTAGGGAGCCCTGACGCATTTTTAAAAATAGTTGCCGTCATGCCTAGTTTCCGAGCTTGCTGTGTCATTAAATCGGCAAAATAAACTTCAGAGCCTCTTCCTAAAGTTTCAGCTAAGGCAACGGCTGCGTCATTGGCGGATTTGGTCACACAACCAAGTATGGCTTGGCGCACTGTAATATTTGTACCCGCTTTTAAACCCAACTTTGTTGGGGGTTGACTTGCTGCATGTTTAGATACGGGAAGCTCTCGATTAGGCTGAAGCCTTCCTTCTTTTAGAGCTTTAAATGTTAGGTAGAGTGTCATCATTTTTGTGAGGGATGCTGGAGGAATGCATACATCTGCATTGTGCTCATGATGAACCGTACCTGTTTCAGCACAGATAACAATAGATGACGTTTTTAAAGCCCACAAACTTGCCCCCCCTGTCGTCCAGAGAAAGAAGCATAAACATAGAACCTTTAGTACTTGTTTAGCACAAGCCTGCATCCTTTTTGCCTACCCCATTTTATGATATCTTTATATATATCACACGATTTGTAGATTTTTGTCTAGCCTTTGGTGCAGGGCTTGATTTATTTACGATGGAAGAGTATTAGAGTATCAAAAGAGCGGAGATATCATATTCATGATTATTGTTTTTGGTTCACTCAATATTGATATGGTCATGCGGCTAGAAAAAATGCCTCGACCAGGAGAAACGGTTCTTTGTCCTCGTTATCAACTTGTTGCGGGAGGAAAGGGTGCCAATCAGGCTGTTGCTGCTGCCAAATCTGGAGTTTCCGTGAAACTTTTTGGAACCGTTGGGGATGATGAACTTGGGCGAACTGTGTTGGACGCTTTAAAAGAATCACCGGTAGATATAATGGGAGTTTTGGTGAACAAAGCATTGCCGACAGGATGTGCGACTGTTTGTGTTGATGCTGAAGGTGAAAATATGATCATCGTCGCAAGTGGCGCTAATTTAAATGCTAGTGAATCAGAAATTCCAAGTTTTCTATTAGCAGAGGGAACAACGCTTCTATTACAAATGGAAACGCCCCCCGAAGAAAACTGGAAACTTATTCAACGTGCTAAGAAATCAGGGGCAAAAATTATTTTGAATTTTGCGCCCGCTCAAGATATCCCTCGAAATGTTTTAGAGAGTCTAGATTATTTGGTTATGAATCAAAATGAAGCCAACCTGCTCGCGCTTTATTTAGGATTTGAAGTTATTTCTCCCACTGTTACAGCTAAGCGCACTGCTGCGCATTTTGGTATGACTTGCATTGTAACTTTAGGTAAGATTGGTGCTGTCGCATGCACATCTGAGGGGACGTGGGAAGTTAAAGCCATGGAAATTGAAGCCGTAGATACAACAGCTGCTGGAGATGCTTTTGTTGGTGTCCTTGCTGCGAGCTTAGATAGTGGAATGGATTTACCCAATGCTCTTCGTCGGGCTTCTGTTGCAAGTGGCCTGGCTTGTTTAAATCGGGGAGCACAATCGAGTCTCCCGACGAGTCAAGAAATTGACAAAGAATTAACAAAAGTTCCACTTCCCAGGAAAATTGCATAAAAATAAGATAGAGGCTATCGAATCAGACCTTAATTATGTAATTTTTCCACTATTCTCTCTTATGTTAAACAATGCATCCTTTCGCTCTATATAATAGGGATTTTTTGTTTTATTAATGAGGTTTATACATGAATATTATTTGTTTTGTCCTTCTAATCTTTACCTCACTCACAGTTACAGAAACTTATGCAATGAATCCAGGCGAATATGAGCCAGATTCAGAAGCTATTTCAATAGCTTCTGCGCTGAATCAATCGGAAGAAAATGATGAAGGAAAACATGATTTGTTGTATGAAATAAACGTCTTTATGATTAAGAGTTGTCGATACTGTTTTCCAAAATTAAGTAAATCCAATGCAGAATATATTATTCCCGTTTGTCGAAAAGTCTTGGAGGACCCATCAAATACTTTGGAGCAAATTGCAAATATTTATGTCTATCGTGGAGCTGCTTGGCATCAATTAGGAAGCTATTATGAAGCTCTCAAAGATTTTGAAACAGCTTATAATATGAAATACTCAAATGGGCGACATATACTGATAGAAGAACCTCTAGCACAAGTTGTATCTCACATAGGAATTATCGCTGAGGAAGTCGGGATGATTGAAGAAGCTGCTAGTATCTATGAGTTGGTTTTAGAAATGAAGACACGAACCGGTTTTGCATTGCCACATTCAGAGCGAACTGACATTGATAGTAGACTTTTAAAAATACGAGAAATGGAAAATAGAAATACTACAACTACATTGCCAGAACTTCCTTATTATCCGGCATTAGAGAAAATGAAGATAGATAATCTGCTCGATAGTAAGAAAGCGGAGGAGGGAATGTCATTGGAGAAAATGAAGATAGATAATCTGCTCAATAGTAAGATAGCGGAGGAGGGAACGCCATTGGAGAAAATGAAGATAGATAATCTGTTCGATAGTAAGCAAGCGGAGGAGGGAACGTCATTGGAGAAAATGAAGATAGATAATCTTCTCAACAGAATGGATTCGGAAAAAGAAACTTTAGTAGAGAGTATGAGGATAATTAACTCAACTGTGAGAAAGAGCTTTCCATGCTTAGGTAATTCATGAATGACGCGCATTATTGGCCTCATTTGTGGGTCTTAAACAAAAAAACCTAAGAATTTTGTTGTAAATCATCGTTCTCATCAAAGGACTTGCCTTTGCTACTCGGCCATATCACGACGAGAAGGCAGGGATGACAGAAGCGATGTAAATCGTTACAATAAACATAAAAAAGGACTTTACCTTATGCTATTTGAGGGAAAATTACAGAATTATCCTGATCTCGAACGCCTTCTAAATCAAGATGAACAAAGTCTCACTGAGTCTTTATTAAAGGATCTAGAACACCTTAAAGTTAACCGTCCAGAGATTTCCACCCAAGCTATGATCTGGATTGAAAGCATACAAAAAGCTCCTGCTCGTACGTTTAACATTCAAAAATTATTGCAAGCATTTCCCCTTGCAGGAGAAGAAGGCCGCTCTTTAATGGCTATTGCGGAAGCTTATTTGCGTACTCCCGATTCGTTTACAGCTAACCTTCTTTTAAAAGACAAAATTTCAGGCCGAAGCTGGCGCAAGAAGGATGGAAATGATGGCAATTTAATTACGGCGTCGAGATGGGGCCTGGATTTTTTAAATTATTTACAGGGATCTTCATGGAGCTCTCTTGTCCGGCCGTTTAACCTTCGTGCTTTTAAAATTTTTATGCATCTTTTGAGCCGTGAATTTATCTTAGGCCAAACCATAGAAGAAGCTGTTAAACGGTCTTTAAAGTCACCACAGGATCGTTTTTCCTTTGATATGTTGGGTGAAGGTGCGCGTACATCAACGATGGCTCTAACTTATAAGAATGCCTATAAACACGCCATTCAAACAATAGGAAAGATAAAAGAGAGCGGTACATCTCTGTTTGAGAGGGATAGCATCTCTATAAAATTATCTGCCCTTTATTCCCATTACACCTTTTCTCATCAGGAAGAAGTCCTAAGGAAGCTTCTTCCTGATCTTATAGAGCTTTGTTCTCTCGCACGTGCGGTTGGGATATCCCTCATCATTGATGCAGAGGAAGCGGCCCGTTTGGAACTCTCTCTAGATTTGATTGAAAAAGTTTGTGAAACAAAAGAATTGAAAGGATGGGAAGGATTTGGCTTTGCAGTTCAAGCGTATCAAAAGCGAGCTCCTGCCGTTATTGATTGGGCGGAGGCCTTAAGCCGAAGGACAAAGATGCCTCTCTTCGTTCGTCTTGTAAAAGGGGCTTATTGGGATACAGAAATTAAAATTGCTCAAATGGGCGGGTATCCTGAGTATCCGCTATTTACTCGCAAAGCTGCGACAGATTTATCTTATTTGGTGTGCGCTAAAAAACTATTAGCAGCACAGGGCAGTCTTTATCCGCAATTTGCGACTCACAATGCCTTTACCGTGGCAGCAGTGCTTGCGATGGTAGGGGAACGGTCCGATGTTGAATTTCAGCGGCTTCAAGGTATGGGAGAAGACCTATATAAAACGATTCGCAAAACCCAACAGGTACCTGTTCGTGTTTATGCCCCTGTAGGAAATGATAGAGATTTATTACCTTATTTAGTTCGTCGTCTTCTCGAAAATGGGGCTAATACATCCTTTGTCCATAAGATTTACAACAAATCTTTATCTTCAGAACAAGTTGTTGGGGATCCATGGTCCTTTTTTGAGACTCATCCTCCCGGTCGTCATCCACAGATTCCCTTACCTAAAGATTTATTTGGAAAAACGCGCAGAAATTCTAAAGGTTACGATCTAAGCGATCGCAAGACGCTTGGAATGCTAAAAGCAGAAATAAAAAAAGCTGAAGGTAAAGAACTGGTCTTGAAAGAAGCTTCTCTCAAGGATCTTAAGGCAGCGACCCGGGAAGCGTCTGCTCATTGGGAAACCTGGGATTTAACGACCATTGAAAGGCGAGGGGAGATTTTAAATCTCACGGCAGAACTTCTTGAAGAACGGCAAGGGCTGTTCTTAGGTTTACTTATCAAGGAAGGCAAGAAGACTCTTCCTGATGCGGTTTCTGAACTTCGAGAAGCCGTTGATTATTGCCGTTACTATGCAGCCGAAGCTCTCAAACATTTCTCAATTCCACAAACCCTTCAAGGCCCAACGGGAGAACTCAATCAACTTGTGCTGAGGGGGCGTGGGGTTTTTGCGTGCATTAGCCCTTGGAATTTTCCATTAGCTATTTTTATGGGGCAGGTTGCTGCTGCATTAGCTTCTGGAAACGCTGTGATTGCCAAGCCAGCGACGCTAACGCCGCTAATTGCTTATCATGCAGTACAAATTATGCATGAAGCTGGCGTTCCACGTGAGGTGTTGCATTTTCTTCATGGAAAAGGAAGCGTTCTTGGGACTCCTCTTGTTGAGGACTTAAAAATTAGTGGAGTTGTGTTTACAGGATCTATTTCAACGGCTCAAGAGATCCAAAAAAGTTTATCGGTGAGGGGAGGGCCCATTGTGCCGTTTATTGCGGAAACAGGTGGCTTGAATGCGATGATTGTAGACTCTTCTGCTCTCATTGAACAAGTTGTGGATGATGTTATTGTGTCCTCCTTTCAAAGTACTGGGCAACGATGTTCTGCTTTGAGAATTATTTTTATTCAAGATGATATTTATGAACATACACTTGCGATGTTGCGGGAAGCTATGGAAGAACTGACGGTGGGTGATCCTCAATGGCTTTCAACGGATGTGGGGCCTGTTATAGATGCGGTTGCTCGCGATGATATTGAAGCTTATATTGCAAGTCATTCCCCACTTGCTCGAACGCCTCTTCCAAAAGTAAAGGGCACCTTTGTTGCTCCTACGCTTATCGAAGTTAAAGGTATGGAAGATGTTAAAAAGGAGGTCTTCGGACCGGTTCTTCATGTGGCGCGCTTCAAGGCAAAAGATCTTGAAAAAGTTGTCCATTCTATCAATCAATCAGGATATGGACTAACGATGGGTCTCGAAAGTCGTATTGAAGAAACAATTAACAAAGTCCGCGCATTAGCCCATGTGGGTAACCTTTACATAAATCGCAGTATGATTGGCGCTGTAGTGGGTGTTCAACCCTTTGGAGGTGAGGGGCTTTCAGGCTCAGGCCCCAAGGCAGGAGGACCTTATTACCTGCCGCGCTTTGCTGTTGAGAGATCCTTTAGTTACAACATAATGGCGCGTGGGGGGAACGTGGATCTTTTGAATTTAGAAGAGTAATTTAAGTATCTCTTGTCTGTTAACAAATTATTCATAAAACAAAAATATAATAAAAAAATACTTAAAAAGAGAGGACGAAAATGCCTATCATGCTAACCTATGAAAAATTAAAATTATTTAAGTTTTCTTTGGTCCTAATCTGTATTTATCCCCACACTCTAGAGGCAGAATAAAAACAAGGGAAAACAGATTCAGCATCAAAAACGGTTGGGAGACAGCCCAGAAGCGCTTATTTCTGTCATCAACAATACGCCTACCTCTTATCATGTAGAGATTAAAACAGATAATTCTATGAGTACAAACGACATTTACTGTAAGGAACGTCAAATAGTATGTCCACATGCTAGTAATAATGGCCCTCAATTCTATAATAACAAACCTTATGTTCAGGGAAAAGAGGATGATTCTAACGTAAAATTTGGTGATTGTTGCTCTTCCTTTGTCGTTACTCTTTGGCCTTATGCAGAGTGGGCGCCTGGTAAATGGGGAAATATAATAGTTAATTCATGTACAAAACATTTGTCCCATTATGCGTTGCCATACATTACTCTAAATTATGGTCCTGAAAAGTGTGGCTCGAATGTATATTGCTGCTCGTGGAATCAGTTCTAGACACAAAAGAAATGAGGGTTGCGATTATCGTATTACGCTACAATCGAGTAACTGGTACTCCGCCCTCCTTCTGAATTAATAGCCAATATCCCTTGATTTACAAGTGAAAGAATATCCCTGTAAGCCGTGTCTTGGGAGCATTTTGCAAGTTTAGCCCATTTGGACGTCGTCAATTTTCCTTTAAAGCTGTCGTCTAGCATGAGGTTGAGAACTTTGCGCTGACGTGCATTCAGAGATATTGATGAAACCCTCTCCCAAAAGCGGGCCTTGCGCAATACGGATTCTAAGGCGTTTTCTGAACCCTGAATAGCTCGTGTAAGGCAATTTAGAAACCATTCCATCCAAGAGGTAACATCCAATGATCCTTTCTGGGTTCTCTCCAGCATCTCGTAGTAATCAGCCCTTTCTGACCGAATTTGAGAAGAAAGGCTATAGAAACGTTGTGAATTTTTCTCGGATTGGGCGAGCGCCATGTCACCAATGGCGCGTGCAATCCGTCCGTTGCCGTCATCAAAGGGATGAATGGTTACGAACCACAGGTGAGCAACGCCCGCCTTTAGAACGGGGTCTATAGTTGTTTCTTGATTGAACCAATTGAGGAAGAGTCCCATTTCACAATCAATTTTATCAGCGGCTGGGGCTTGATAATGAACGCGCTCTCGTCCATAGGGGCCGGATATGACTTGCATGGGACCATGACTGTCCTCGCGCCATGTCCCGACCTTTATTTTGAGCAGACCACTATACTCCGTCGGAAAGAGGGCTGCATGCCAGCCAAATAACCTTTCTTTGGTAAGAGGTTGATCGTAATGCTGAGTCGCATCAAGCATCATATCCACAACGCCATCCACATCACGACTTGTAGTGACCAAGCCTCCTATATCTATTCCAAGACGTTGGGCAAGCGAAGAACGCACCTGTTCGGGCTCAAGGATTTCTCCCTCAATCTCGCTGGATTTAAGCACGTCTTGTGTTAATGTTTGCAGAACAGCTTGTTCTTTAAATTGGAAACCAAGGGCCTCCATCCGACCCATAAGGCGTCCTTGTTGGTGGCGGAGCGGCGTTAATAGCTCATATATTTTCTCATGATTCCATGCAAAATGAGGCCAGTCGGGAAGCTCGTATATATACATTATTAATCTCCGCAATATATGCGGATATTATGACGGATAATCTCCGCATGAGCAAGCTTAATCTCCGCAGAAATTGCGGAGATTAAGTCTGACATTCTCCGCATTCTTTGCGGAGAATGGGATTGGCTCTATCTCTCTTTTTTACATTTTGATTTCTCGAGCAACCACATCGTAGCTTGTTTTATGGACGAGTCTTCCTTGTCTTTTTCATCTACAACCAACTCATCCGGAAGAAGACCTGTTTTATAGATGTTTTTATTTCTATCTGCAAAATAGGCCACAGTTAAGAGGAGCTCAGCGCCATCCTTTAAGAGAAAATATTGGTTGGCTGTTGCAAGTCCTGCTGTCTTTTGCCCAAAAAAACGGGTGTGAGGGCGAGTTTTAAAAGCGATCGCAACGGCTTCTGCCGCACTTGCGGTTTCTGGACCAATCAGAATAGCAACATAAGGTCTGTTAGGAATTGTAAGTAGGGCATCCGGTGGTAGAGTGGTTTCAACTCTTTTTCCTTCAAGAACTTTATCCTTTTCATAATACCAATTTTTCTCTCTGCCGGAGGAATCAATGAAGGAGCCTAGTTTTCCTTTCTGAAGAAAAGGTATAAGGCCTGCAATCATGGGCCACATGTTCCCACCCCCATTGTGTCTCAAATCAATGATCCAACCGCAAGGGTTCTGTTTGTTCAATTCTTTGATTAATTGATTAATTTGGTAAGCAAATTTATTGGCCTTCTCTTCTTGACCATTAAATCCTGGAACCAAAAGGTAT
>DATKTE010000267.1:0-5156 GCA_035531295.1 Alphaproteobacteria bacterium | reverse complement strand
GAGAATCCTTGGATGATTATCAACTTGCGGCATAAGGGGGCTCGCTCGCTACGGCGCCGTTTGATAGCGCGCTCGCGAGCCCCTTAAACTCGGACAATTGTCGTGCTATTTAAACCGGACATTTTGAAGTGTCATTGACAGTCTAGAAGTAGTTAAAGGGCAGGGTCGTAAAGAGACTGAACTTTTAAAAAAGTGAGTTACCATGATCTTTCAAGGGCCATGGTAACTTTTGTGCTTGGGTCAGTGCAGATAGCCGATCCATCTCCAAGCTTATGAATGTTACATTCGCTACAATATGAATACCTAAGCTGCAGATCAATTCAAACATGTCTTCTGACAAGCCAAGCTTTCATAGTATTTTATGTCATTAGCAGCATCAATCATCTTTGTCTTTTCAGCTTTATTTTCGTTGTTGTACTCTTCTTCAAGAAAATCAAGAAGATCATGGAAATTTTGATCAACTGTTTGTAAACATTCTCGTTTATTGGGCTGAATCGGGCATTCAGGAGGTTTAGCAAAAGCTTCTAGAGACATAATGAAAGTAAGAAATAGGAGCATCCGCATGGTCGTCTCTTTAATGAAGTTGTTGTTATGATAGAAGACTAGCAATGGAAGTTTAAAAATTGGTTAAGGGTTGGTCAGAGATATTTTTATTTCTTTTTTGGGTTTCACTACCCGCCTGTATTTTCCCTAAGTTTACGCATAGAGCTTTGCGTAGGTGGGTAAAAAAAAGGGCCCCGAAGGACCCTTTCTTTTAAGTGGGTGAAATGGTTCTTTTTTAGAAACCCATTCCGCCACCCATGCCGCCCATGCCGCCCATACCATCCATGCTTGGCATAGGAGCGTCTTTTTTCTCAGGCTTTTCCGCAACCATCGCTTCGGTTGTGATCAAAAGACCTGCAACGGACGCTGCATCCTGAAGTGCAATCCGCACAACTTTGGTAGGATCAACGATTCCAGCTTTCACGAGATCGGTGTATTCACCGGTTTGGGCATTGAAACCGTAGTTAGTATCTTTGCTCTCTAAAAGCTTGCCAATCACGATAGATCCATCAACACCTGCATTGACGATGATTTGACGTGCAGGGGATTGAAGGGCCTTGCGAATGATATCAATGCCAACGCGTTGCTCATCATTTGCAGGTTTTAGGGCCGCAAGAGCTTGGATTGAATACAAGAGGGCGACGCCGCCACCAGCGACAATGCCTTCTTCAACAGCAGCGCGGGTTGCATACATCGCATCTTCAACGCGATCTTTACGCTCCTTCACCTCAATTTCTGTGGCCCCGCCAACGCGGATCACAGCGACCCCACCGGCGAGTTTCGCAAGGCGTTCTTGCAATTTCTCGCGATCATAATCAGAGGAAGATTCCTCAATCTGCGCACGCAGTTGATTGCAACGCGCTTCGATTTCAGCTTTTACGCCAGCACCATTGATAATGGTAGTGTCATCTTTTGTGATGATTACCTTCTTGGCGGTTCCGAGTGTATCGATCGTGACATTCTCAAGCTTAATCCCGAGATCTTCTGAAACGAGCTGGCCGCCAGTGACGGTCGCGATATCCTCGAGCATTGCTTTTCGGCGATCACCAAAGCCAGGAGCCTTTACAGCTGCAACTTTGAGGCCACCACGCAACTTGTTCACAACAAGAGTCGCAAGAGCTTCACCTTCCACATCTTCAGCAACGATGAGAAGCGGACGCCCGGACTGGACAACTGATTCAAGCACAGGCAAGAGAGGTTGCAAGCCACCAAGTTTCTTTTCATAAATAAGAATGTAGGGGTTTTCCATTTCGCAGACCATCTTTTCTGCATTGGTAATGAAGTAAGGGGACAGATAGCCGCGATCAAACTGCATTCCTTCCACCACATCAAGTTCGGTTTCAAGAGATTTCGCTTCTTCAACCGTAATGACACCTTCATTACCCACTTTTTCCATAGCGCGGGCAATCATCTCGCCGACTTCTTTCTCACCATTCGCAGAAATTGTTCCCACCTGGGCAATTTCTTGGTTTGTCGCAACCGAGCGAGACCGTTTTTTCACGTCTTCGATGACGGCTTGAACAGCCATATCGATGCCGCGCTTAAGGTCCATAGGGTTCATGCCAGCGGCAACTGCTTTTACGCCTTCTTTTACAATGGCGTGAGCTAAAACGGTTGCAGTTGTTGTTCCGTCTCCTGCGATATCAGAAGTTTTGGAAGCAACTTCGCGAACCATCTGAGCGCCCATATTTTCAAACTTATCGGAAAGTTCGATTTCCTTAGCAACGGACACGCCGTCTTTTGTGATGCGTGGAGCGCCATAGGATTTATCAAGAATAACATTCCGTCCCTTAGGTCCTAGGGTTACACGTACTGCGTCGGCCAAAATTTCGACACCGCGGAGCATCCGCTCGCGAGCGTCAGTACTAAATTTAACTTCTTTTGCCATATCTTATCTTCCTTTCAGTTATGCAGACTTGGATTCAACGATTCCCATGATGTCTGATTCTTTCATCACGAGGTATTCTTGGCTGCCAAATTTTACTTCTGTTCCGGACCACTTGCCAAAAAGGATACGATCTCCCTTTTTGACATCTAAAGGTAGGATTTTCCCATCTTCAAGGCGTGTGCCAGATCCGATAGCAATGACTTCCCCTTCCATGGGTTTTTCTTTTGCAGTGTCGGGAATAATAATGCCGCCTGCCGTTTTTTCCTCTTGCTCAATACGACGAACAAGAACACGATCATGTAATGGTCTAAAATTCATATGTCTCTCCCTCACGTTGGGACTTTAATTGGTTAATGTCACTTTAGCACTCTCACCATGAGAGTGCTAAAATATATAGAAGGGATAGGGTCACTTGTCAACACTTTCGTGGGAGTGGCTAATTTTCTGTGAGAAATTAGACGCTGCAAAGTTTAAAGATTGGATTGCTTCGGGCTGGCACCCGACCTGGGCGGGTTAGCTATGTAGGTGCCATATGTCGTCATTATGAGGAGCGCAGCGACAAAGTACTCCCGAAAACCTTATTCTCCATTAAGACAGAATGAAGATACCACGCTAATTGTGCAACCACTTCTTGCACAAATCAATTATGCAGCAGCCTGCTGCGGTAGGGTTTAACCCCAAAAGATTGCTTTACTCCTTATTTTATAGTATAAACAAAAGATAATAGCATCGCATTTGGCACCTCAAATACTTCGGTTCATCTACAGCCTCTTTGATGGGGCGTACCTTTGGAACATTAAAAATGGCAAGCGATATCTCTGCGAAACAAGTCGCCTCATTTATATGGAAAATGATTCGCCCTTTTCCGGGCGGTATCTTTGCCATGTTTTTGGTTGCCTTTGTTTGGGCGATTGATCTCTCGGTCAGGCCCTATATCCTTAAGATTATTTTAAATCGAGTGGCCGAAGTTCCTCCTCACGATGTTTTTGACGCATTAGTCCTGCCCGCTTGCGCTTATCTGTTCATGTCTTTTCTCGTTTCATCCTGTTTCCGCGCTTATGGTTATTTTGTTGAAATTAAGATGATTCCTAATCTGCGGCAAAGAATTGCCCTTTCAAGTGTGGATACTTTGCTAAAGCAAAGTCATCAGTATTACCAAAACATTTTCGCCGGAAGTCTCGCCAATAAGGTCAATGACTTAACAAGCAGCGTTCCCGACATGCTGCAAACAGTTATTGATCGCTTTTTTAGCCATGGCCTGGCTCTTACCATTGCGATTTATACCCTTTGGCAGGTCAATATTAAATTTGCTCTTTTTATCCTGGTTTGGGCAACTTTGTTTTTGGGGGGAACCCTTCTGTTTTCAAAACGAATCGCCCACCTTTCCGATATATGGTCGGAATGGGGATCAACGATTACGGGAAAGATCGTAGATGTCCTTTCTAATGTCTTATCCGTTAAGTTATTTGCTCGGGAGGCCGCGGAAAAATCTTCCCTTCGAGCGACTGTCGATGAAGCTGTCAAAGCGGAACAAAAGTTACAATGGTCCCTCTTTTGGGTATGGGTTAGTTATGGTTACTCATTTGTCATTGTCCTGGGGCTTAATCTATATTTTTTGATCAAAGGTCGCCAAGAAGGATGGGTGACCGTTGGAGACTTTGCTCTTGTCTTGGGGATTAACATCGCTATCGTTGATTTTCTTTGGCAATTGACACGAGAATTTTCGCAATTTTCTAAGTATTTTGGCAAAGTCACACAAGCCTTGCGAACCATTGTTATTGCTCCCGACATAAAAGACAACATAGATGCTAAGCCCCTTGTTGTGACGAAAGGGGAAATTATTTTCGATTCCGTTCAGTTCCACTATAAAGGGGCAAAAGCCCTGTTTCAAAAGAAGTCGGTCACGCTTTATGCGGGACAAAAGGTGGGGCTCGTTGGCTATTCGGGAAGTGGAAAAACGACCTTTGTAAACCTTATTTTGCGGCTTTTCGACGTGATTTCTGGGCGTATTTTAATTGATGGCATGGACATTCGTGATGTTACTCAGGACTCCTTGCACACCGTCATTGGCATGATTCCGCAAGATCCTTCTCTTTTCCACCGCACATTGATGGAAAATATTCGTTATGGTTGGACTGAAGCAACAGAAGATGAAGCCATTGAAGCCGCCAAACGCGCCCATGCCCATGAATTTATTCAAGCGCTTCCAGAGGGATACAATTCACTTGTCGGAGAACGCGGCGTCAAGCTGTCTGGAGGTCAGCGTCAGCGTATCGCCATTGCGCGTGCCATTTTAAAAAACGCCCCCATCCTCATTCTGGATGAAGCAACATCTCAGCTAGATTCTGTAACGGAAAAATTCATCCAAGATTCCTTGTGGGAATTGATGCAAGGCAAGACAACCATCGTCATCGCTCACCGCCTCTCGACCCTTCTGCATATGGATCGTATCCTTGTTTTTGATCGAGGCAAGGTTGTTGAGGATGGGACGCATCAAGAATTGTTGGCCAAAGGTGGTTTATACAAGACACTCTGGGATGCCCAAGTTGGTGGGTTCCTGCCGGAGGCGAGGTGAAAAATTTGTGAGGAAATTAAGCTCTGTTACCTCTCCCCTTGTGGGGGCTTTGTTGAATAAATAGGAGGTTACGAACACAAGAACATAAGATAAACTCAGTTTTGCAAAAAATAAGAGGCTTCTTATGTCTGATAAAAAATATCGTGTTCG
>DATKTE010000266.1:0-10893 GCA_035531295.1 Alphaproteobacteria bacterium | reverse complement strand
GCCCAAGCTCTTGCAAAAACAGAGGAAGCCAAAAAAACATTAAGAGATCTGCAAGAGATAAAGGATCCAATAGAAAGAGAAGAAAAAATTATTCACTTTGTAAAAAGACATTTGAAATTATATTCAAGTTGGGTTTTGATTTTTGATAATGTAGAAAAATTTATAGATATTGAGAAAGACTTCCCACAAGACCCGGCTACGTGGGGGCGAGGAAAGGTTATCCTTACTACACGAAACAGCAACATTCAAAATAATAGATATGTTAATGATATCATTCAAATCGGAGAACTAAATCCTACCGAAAAATTAAGCCTTTTTACTAAAATCATGAATCAGGGAAAGGCAAACTTCTTTACTTTTTTTCAATCTAAGGAAGCAAAAAACTTTTTAGAAAAAATTCCACCTTTCCCTTTGGATATTTCGATTTCTGCTTATTATTTAAAAGCAACAAACATCACATACAATTCGTACTTAGAGAGCTTATCTCATTATAACAAGAATTTTATTGATGTTCAGGAAAGTCTTTTAAGAGATGCAGGGGATTATGTTAAAACTCGTTATAGTATTATAATTTTATCTTTGCAGAAACTTATTAATACACATAAAGACTTTGGAGATCTTTTACTATTATGTAGTTTACTGAACTCGCAGAATATTCCCAAGGAATTTCTAGATGTTTTTAAGGAGGAGTATATTGTAGATAATTTTATATATAACCTTAAAAAATATTCTCTTATAATAAACCAATCAACAAACTTTTCTAATTCTACCCCAATTTTCTCAATTCACCCGACTACTCAAGAAATAAGCTTAACTTATCTTATAGGAGCATTAAATACAGAAAAACGTTCCCAGTTAAGCCAGAATATAGCCTTTGCCTTAGAGAAGTATGTAGCTAATTTAATTGAGAAAGAATCTTTCCTAAAAATGTCTATGTTAGTTAGTCATTGTGAAAGACTTTTAGAACATAAAAGTATACTAACAGAGGCTGTTAGAAGTTCTATTAAGGGTGAGTTAGGATGTATGTATTATTATTTGAGTGATTACAAAAAAGCTAGACAATTGCTCGAAGAAAGTCTTCAAACATTAAAGGTATGCAATGCAAAAAATGAAAAATTTAAATCTGCTCATGTACATGTCCACCTAGGTATTGTTTATAGGAGATTAGGCAATTTTAAAAAAGCTAAAAATTTATTGGAGCATAGCTTAACCTTATATAATAAATATTTTCCAAATAATTATTCTAATATTGCACAGACTCTGGCTTACTTAGGAGGTGTTTACAGAGATCTAGGCGACTATACAAAAGCCAAAAACCTGCTTGATCAAAGTCTTACTATTTATAAAAAACACTTTCCTCAAAACTTCGTTGATATTGGAAGAGCCTCTGCGCTTTTAGGTAGTGTTTATAGGAACATGGGTGACTTTGAAAAAGCTAAAGATGCCCTCGAATTTAGTTTAATAGGTTATAAAAAACATTTCCCTGAGAATCACCTTAGAGTCGCTTGGGCTTCAACGCTTCTAGGTGGAGTTTATAGGGAATTAGGTAGTTACGAAAAGGCTAAACTTCTGCTTGAGAAGTCACTCACAATTTATAGAGCCCAATTACCAGAGAGCCACGTTGACGTTGCATGGACTTTAATTCATTTAGGAAGTGTTTATAGAGAGTTACAAAACTTTGAAAAAGCTAAAAATTTGCTCACCAAAGGTCTTACAAACTATAAGAAAAATTTTCCTGAGGACCATCCCGACATTGCTTGGGCTTCGCTACATTTAGGTAATCTTTTTATGGACTTAAGTGATCACAACAAGGCTAAGTACTTCTTAGAAAAAAGCCTTAAAATTTATGAAAAGAGTTTAGGGGTAGACCGGAATGAAACCGGTCATGTTTTAAAGAGTTTAGCACAAGTTTATTTTTTGGAAGGTTATATTAGAATCTCAGAGGCTTACTTTCAAAAAGCCCTTAAAATACTTCAGAAAAACAAACATTCTGATGTCTATATAGTTTTCGAAAACTTGGCAGAACTTTATCTCAAAAAATCCGCATATGCTGAAAATAAAGGGGATATTCAACAATCTAAAACTTTCAAAGCCCAATCTGTTTCATGTATAAAGCGAGCTTTCGAAATTGTCAAAACTCATTTTTCAGAAAATTCTCCTCATATAATAAGGATTCAAGATAAGCTTAAGAAGCTTAGTAAAGAATAAAAATTCAGAATTTGAGGGATCTTGTACCAAACTTTTGAAAATATGGGAAACAACCTTATAAAGTTGCTCTGATTCATGGTGGTCCAGGTGGGGAGGGAGAAATGGCACCCGTTGCCGCTCACCTTTCGAAGAAGTATAGCATCCTGGAGCCTCTACAAACAAAATTAAGCTTTATGGGCCAGCTGAAGGGGTCCAAGTGCCTCTTTCCCGTACATTGCAGAATTTTCAGTTTATCCTTTTAGAAAAATGTGGACATTACCCTTGGTTTGAAAAACAAGCAAAAGCTAAGTTTTATGAAATATTCGAAAGTGAAATTAAGTCTTAAATTTTGAGTGTGTATAATCCCCCACTGATCTAAGTAGGTTCCCCTTCTCCTCTCGGGGCCTTTTAGGAATAAATTTTCTTCCCCAATGGTCAAAATGATGGCATTTTTTTGTGGCATGGTTTCTCCATCACTTGGCAGATGTAACTAAAAAATCAGAGAAATATGATGCCGGAACAACATAATAATTGATGGAAGGAGTTATGGCGTCATTCGACAGAATGAAGACATACGCAATATGCGTTGAGTCCAACGCTGGCTTTTGATATAATGTCGCCATTCCCATTTAGAAACATCATTCCCCTTTTTTAGAGGTGCCTATGGCCATTCAATTTGCGCGTTGTGAATACGTGTCGAGAAGTACCGGCGGTAATGCCTGTCGGAAGGCTTCCTATAATCAGCGCGAGGCGCTTCGGTGTGACCGGACGGGTGAGCTTTTCTCCTTTAAAGATCGCGGCGGAAATGTTCATCACGAAATCTTTTTACCAGTTGGGGCTGATGAGAAATTCAAGAACAGCTCCGTATTGTGGAATGAAGTTGAACGCTGTGAAAAGCGTAAAGACAGCCAAGTTCAAAAGGAGTTCGTCCTCGCCCTCCCTGATGATAAGGAAGTCACCCTTGAAGATCGTATTGAGCTTGCGCGTCGGTTTATCAATGAACACTTTGTGGAAAAGAGACTGGGTGTCCAGCTGGATATCCATGAACCCGATGAACATGAAAAAAACTGGCATGCCCATTTACTGGTGACGACAAGGCGATTTTCTGAGAATGGCCTCACTTTTGAAAGCACCAAAGCCCGTGACTTGGACCCCACCATTCGCAAAGGTTTTGTGGTGGAGGCTGATGTTTGGGGCGAGCTCTGGCGCGATTTGCAGAATGCTTACTTTGAAGAAAAGGGCTATGACCTGCGGGTGGATCCCATTAGCATTTTAACCCAAGAGCATCTGGGCCCTGTGCGCATGCGCCATCATATGAATGAGGCCATCGAGCGGTCTCAAAAACTTCAACAGGCCAATGATGTACTTTCTAAAGAGCCGAGCCATATCATCGAGGCCCTTACCCGCAACAGGGCTTTTTTTTCAGAACGGGATATCAATGCCTTTTTAAAGAAGCATGTTCCCCATGAGGAACAATCACATGTTTTGGAGGGCGTATTAAGCCATCCCACATTGTTGCCTTTGTATGATAAGGAAACGGAGCAAAGGACGCCTTACTTTACAACCCAGGAAGTGAGAGCAGAGGAAGAAAAGCTGATTCGCTTTGCGGATAAGATTACAAAGAGGTCTGCACCTATTCTTTCTTCTGAGGCCATTGCAAAGGGTCTTGAAGGAAGAGCCTTCAGTCAAGAGCAGCACAAGGCCTATGATCTCTGTGTTCAATCGGGAGAGGCGCTTTTGTTGATTCAAGGCCGAGCCGGTGTAGGGAAAAGCTATGTGCTGGATGCTATTCGTGTGGCTCATAAGGAAGAAGGGTATCGCGTATTAGGGTTGGCACCTACCAATAAGGTAGCCGCGGACTTAAGACAAAGTGGGTTTGAGGAAGCTAAAACCTGCCATAGCTTTTTGTTTTCCTATAAGAACAACAGGGACACCATTAATTCCAACACCCTTATGGTTGTGGATGAAGCGGCCATGTTGGGAACAGAGGTTTCCGTGGAACTTTTCCACGTCATTAAAACGACTGGGGCAAAGCTTGTTCTTGTCGGTGATGACCGCCAGCTAAGCTCAGTTGAGCGTGGAGGGATGTTTCGGACACTAACGGAGCGCTATGAATCCGTTGAGTTGAATGAAGTCCGGCGCCAAACTATCCATTGGCAAAAGGCAGTTTCTGAAGATCTCTCTAAGGGAGACATCAAGAGTGCCGTGCGGCTTCTTCAAACCCATGATCGGATTGATTGGAGAGACACGAAGGAAGAAGCACTGACATCGCTTTTAAAGACTTGGGAAAAGGACAGCCTTACCCACCCTCAGGAAACACGGCAAATCCTTGCGCAACGGAATGTGGAGGTAGACGCCTTGAACCAAGGAGCACGGGATATTCTCAAGGGCCACGGACGATTGGGAGAGGTGGAACTCACCTGCATGACCACAAGAGGCAAGATGGCCTTTGCCGTAGGGGATCGGATTCAACTTACCAAGACGGATAAAGATCAAGACCTTAATAATGGAAACTTCGGTTTTATTGAGCAAATTAACGCAGAGGACAAAACGCTGACCGTATCCTTTGATAACGGGGAAAAGAAAACAATCAATCCACAAACTTATGATGGCCTCCGCCATGGCTATGCCTCAACGGTTTATAAAGCTCAAGGCGCAACTCTTGATCATGTCTATGTTCTTCACAGTTCTACAACAAACCAAGCCACGAACTACGTAGCCCTGACCCGGCAAACGCAATCCCTGAGTCTGTATGTCTCAAAGGATCAAACGCCTAACGAGGCACATCTTATCCGCCAAATGAGCCGGGTGGAAGGGAATGGTCCAAGCCTTGGTTTTGATACGGAAAAAGACATCCAAAGAAAGCTTGAGGAAAAGACCTTTAAAACCCATCTGAGGGACGGCGTTGAAAACCTGTTCACAAAAGTCAAAGACGCCTTCCATCGAAATGAAGGGTTTTATCAAGTGGAAAAACAGCTTCCCAAGAATGAGGAAGTGACGGTTCAGACTCAAGAATCAAGTCCAGCTCTCCAGGCCGTATATAAAGAAATGGATTATCCTGCTTTTACCACTTCCCATGCCATTGTTGTGAAAAAGGCTTTTGAAAAGGGATTGAAGGTTTATGGAGAAGAAAAGGCCATTGCTTACTGGAGGGACAATAAAGATACACTCCTCGAGCCCTATCGGCAAAACCTGGTCAAGGTTGAGAATGAGCTTACATCTTCTGCTTTTGCGTCCCGGACGGAGAAATGGAAGAATCATGCCCGAGAGCTGGCCCAGCAAGATCCCCTCAAGGTGTTGGAGAGTTTCCAAAAGCTAAAGGACGATGCGGCTCAGAAGCTAGAGAAACAGATGCTGGAGGCAAAGCCCATCCAAGCAGTGCCTTATGTTAAACAAAACACTCTAGAGGATACCTACCTTCGGTTTAAGGGATTACATGAAGCCCTAAAGAACGACCCTGATCATCCCCTGACAAAAGATTTAAAGCATTTGGCTCAGGAGTTATTCCAAGACAAAGACTTTATGAAATCCCTTCAACAACAGCAGGGTAAAGAGGTCAAACTCATTGAGCGTATTGCTCAAGAAAAAGCCCATACGATTGCCTTAGAAAGGGATAGAGGGGGACTGTCACTGTGACTTCTTTTTCTTCTGTGGCTTTGAAGGCTTTTGTTCTGGTTTTTGAGAGTGACGACCCTTTTGAGATTCGAGGTCTTCATGAGCTTTGATCTTCTTCTTAAGATCCATCCAATAAAGACCAGAGTCATAGACTCTCCTGGTTTCCTTGTTCATGAGGAACACTGCTACAGGCGAGGTTTGCAAAAGAAACAGAATCACCCCCATTAAGGCTCCCGTGAGAATAGTTCCCCCAAAAAGGAGCAGAAAGGGCTTCTCCCATCGGAAGGAATACTTTTCTTGGATCTCATGGCAAAGAGTATTGGTTGTCTTGACCGTGTTGTTCAGGTTGCTGACATCTTGTTCCACTCGCTGGAGGAGAGGTGACATTGCAGTGGATATATCATCCTGGCAAGACTGAACAACTTTGCGAAAATGCTCCGTAAGTTGCCTGTGGAGATGAGTGTCAATCCCTTCGCGAATCTCCTTGCGACAGCGCTCTTCAATAGTAGCGATCCTTTTCTCAAGCTCTTCCCTCTCCTTTTGGTGCGTTTGTTGAAGGAATTTCTGGAGATCCGATTTGATGATCTCCAGGGAAATTTCCTTCAAAGCTTCCTTCTCAAGATTGAGGAATTCCTTGGTGGTTTCTTTATTGGTTTGGTTTTGAGTGGTCATGATGCTCCATTTGATTAACTTGTGTAAAAGGTGAGAAAATTTGGTTTATATGAATAAATATGACGATATTTAATAGAAATGATTTGTGTATTAATATAACATAAGATCGCTGTGCAGTCCTAGCTCGTTCTGCTATAATGGATCAGTCTTTAAAGTCTCCGTATTTTCAAAATAAGAAGGATTGTTTTATCTAATCTCTCATTTCTATTTTAGAAGGTAGCCTATGTTATATTTTACTTCTGACCATCATTTCTGGCATGCCAATATTATTAGATACTGCAATAGACCTTTTTCTTCAGTAGAAGAAATGAACGAAGCCTTAATTAAAAAATGGAATGATGTTGTAACCCCAGAAGATGAAGTCTATTACTTAGGTGATTTTAGCATGGCAGTACGCTCTGTAGAGATCTATACACCCAGGCTAAATGGCATCAAGTACTTAGTGCCAGGGAACCATGATTTTTGCCATTCTTATCATAAACAGTCACGTACACTAGAAAAACGTGCTTGGTGGATACAGCAATACCAGGATTGGGGGTGGGTGGTACTACCCGAACAAGGATTACTATTGATTCCTGAATTTGGAGAGGTAAAGCTGTGTCATCATCCTTATGGTAACATAGGTGCTGAGAACGACAAGTTTGCCAAGTGGCGCCCGCATGATGATGGCAGCTGGCTTTTATGTGGGCATGTGCATGATAAATGGAAAACGATACATCAAATGATCAATGTTGGGGTTGATGTTTGGAATTTTCAGCCTGTTTCTGTAATAGAGATTATGGGAATTATTCAGAATGGAAGCACAACTTGTGCGGTAACCCATGAATCAAAATAAGGTTTAGATAAAGAAGGTGGAAAAATCTGACGAACCTCTCCACCATCCTTCATCAAAGCAATTTACTAACGTTCTTCTGTTTCATCCTTCACAACCTTATGAGCCAAGGTGATGGCAAGCCAAGATCCCTGCAAGTTTTTGAAAGTAAGTTCCAGCATGCTCATTTGGGTATGAACATCCCGGATATCACTTTCAAGGCGGGTTAAAAGGTGGTGAGACGAAACAAGAGGATTAATGCTGCTCATGATCAAGTTCCTTCTCAACAACCCATTCCTCATGAACAGTCAAAAATGCTTTTAATGTCTGTTGCACAAGGTCAAGTTCGAACTTGCTCCTGATAATAAGATTGTTCGCGTTTTTAACTTGGTCAATAAGTTGTTGTGATAAATACTCGATTTGAGCTAAATGTAAATTAGCCATTATGGATACCTCCAGTATCTGTTTTGGTTAGTGTCGAGTAAGTGTTTCGAGCATTTACTCGGCGCGCTGTCTCATTGTGGGACAACTTCTCTTATATTAGAGAAACGGGTGAAGGCGTCAACAATAATTTTAAAAAATTATCATGCGCCCAACATTCTTATTAAGAAAACATAGCCTTTTCAATGAGTAGTGTCAAAATATAAAATTGTTCTTCGTTTTCAATAGATGTTCAAAAACGAAGGACATGTGAAATATCTTGAATTCTCCTTCGTTTTGGAATATAAATCAAAAGTGAAGAACAAGGAAAATAAACCCTATGCCCCTTATTGGCCGAAAAAAAGAAATCGATATTTTAAATGAGATGTTTTCTTCGAATGTCCCTGAATTCCTCGCCATTTATGGCAGACGACGGGTAGGGAAAACTTTTCTAATTCGAAGTTTTTTTGAAAATAAAAAGTGTCTATTCTTGAATGTTACAGGCGTTAAAGACGGACCTTTAGAAGAACAAATTCGCCATCTTACAAAAGAAATGGGGAGGGTTTTCTATCATGGGGCGACGTTAAAGGAAGCCAAAACCTGGGATTCCACATTTGAAATTCTCACAGAAGCTTTTAAAACAGTTCGAAAAAACAAAAAGATCGTTCTCTTTTTTGATGAATTTCCCTGGATGGCAACAAGAAACTCGCGCCTGCTCCAAACCCTCGAATACTATTGGAATCAACATTGGTCACAAGATAAACGAGTTAAACTCGTTATCTGTGGTTCCTCAGCGTCATGGATCCTTGAAAAAATTGTAAATAACAAAGGGGGACTTCATAATCGACTCACCCGTAACATTTATTTAGAACCCTTTGATTTAAGGGAAACAAAGCTCTTTTTAGATTCCCTTGGTGCCAAATTAAATCATGAACAAATCCTTCAGATTTATATGGTTATGGGTGGAATCCCTTATTATCTCTCAAAAATTAAACGTGGACGATCGGCGGCCCAGAATATCGAGATCTTAGCCTTCCAAAGCAAAAGCTTCCTTGCTGATGAGTTTGATAACTTATTTGCTGCCCTTTACGAGGATTCAGGCATCTATATCGACATGATCCGCTTGATCGCCAGTTGCCGCTATGGCATCCTCCAAGATAAGATTTTAAAGCACTTTGGCAAGACTCTCCAAGGAAGTACTGGATTGAAACGGTTAAAGGATCTGCAGGATTCAAGCTTTATCATGAGCTTTAAATCCCACTTTCATAAGAAACGAGGGATTTATTACAAAGTCGTGGATGAATACGTTCTATTTTATCTGGATTGGATCGAGCCTATAAGGTCGACGCTCCTTTCAAAAGGGCATATGAAGGGCTACTGGGAAAAGCAGCAAAATTCACCGGCATGGCACAGTTGGGCAGGGTATACATTTGAATCCGTTTGTTATAAACACCTTCCTCAAATTAGCCACGCCCTTAAGATGAGTCCCACTGCCATTCCTAACACATGGCGATATTTTCCAAGAAAGGGAACACAGGATCAGGGAGCCCAGATCGACTTGCTGTTTGATCGAGAAGATGATGCGATTACCATCTGTGAAATGAAATATACAGAAAATCCTTATATTATTAATAAGCAAGAGGCTGAAATCTTAAAACGCAAAATGGCTGTTTTTAAGGCAAAGACGGAAACAAAGAAGCAGCTTTTCCTCGCCTTAATCTCCGTCAATGGACTTAAGAAAACCATTTACTCGGAGGATATGGTGGATGCTGTTGTGACTTTGGATGATTTATTTCGAAAAGAGTAAGATGGGGAGCTTGTCGAATTTTCTTTGAACTCCAAAACCTTTCCTTCTTCCAAAGATAAAAGTTGTTCAATTTTCATACTAAGCAATTTACTAGGACGCAATAAATGAGCCAAGACTTCCTGGTTGTTTTTTGATTGAGATAAATCAAGTTTTTGTTTCACACACTGACACCCCGTGAAACAAGATTTGGAACACTTGTTTCACGGTCTGTTTCATGCTCTGTTTCACAAGAATCCAGGCACACAAGGATCTTAAGAGGGTTTGTTTCATTCATGTTTCATCCACTGTTTCATGATTTTCGTTTTGTTTCACTGTTTCACACCCTAGGGAATGAAACATGAAACACTCAGTCATATTGCCATTAATGATTTCGTTCATGAGGTTATTTTGGCTGGAAAAGGTTTTGAGCTTGGAGCCAGTCTTTGGCGGTTCTGATTCGATCATCTAACCAATCTCCTCTATGGGAGTTCTCGTAAGCTTCTTGAGGAAGGGTGACTAAAACGCTGATAAAGGCATCCTGGTAGGCAATACGTTCAGCTTGGAGAAGAGTTTGATGCCCATCATGTTCCGCAATGGCAAGGCGCTCTTCGTAATCTTCCAGCACTGAATAGGGGTGAAATGAAAGAGGTTTCACCCAGGACCAATTTTTGGTTTCATGGAGTGTTTCACGATTAATAGGGTGTGAAACGTGCAATAGGCCTTTTGTTTCACGTTTGTTTCGTGCATTGTTTCCCTCTAATCTTTCTAATGCTTTGAAAGCTAATGATTTTAATGAGCTTGTTTCATGCATGTTTCACCCTCTGTTTCACAGTTTGCGATTTGTTTCATGTTTCACGCCCTAGGGAATGAAACATGAAACACTTCTGTTTAGTGCTCCGTTTCTTCATGAAACACCCCTCTTTCTTTCGCCTCTTTTAGCCGGCGATTTACAGTGGAAGCACTTAGCCCCGTTTCAAGACCAATGTCTCTCTGGCTTAATCCTTCTTTCTTAAGACTGATGACCCTGTCCATTTCGCAATCTTCAATGCTGCGAATGTGCCAGGTAACCCTTCCCTCTTCCTCCTGTAAGCAAGCCTCAAAGGGAGCCGCCTCTTCTCCATAAAAGCCTCGAGCCTTTTCATAATGCACTTCAAATCGTGCACCTTCTCGTGGGTCATAATTCTCAGGCTTACGAAGGGTAATAATGGTGTCGAGTAAATCTTCCTTTCGAGATGTTCCCCTCTGTGCGCCGCTTTTGTTAGAATGGTGAATCAGAAGAACGGAGATGCCTCGACGCCTTAAGTTCAGAAACCATTCTTGAAGAGGAATCCAACTTTCCCCTTCATTCTCTCGGCCTCGGCGGCAAAGGGCCGAATAGTTATCCAAAATCAAAAGTTTTACA